>DAIPJX010000194.1:0-4716 GCA_036770065.1 Planctomycetota bacterium | reverse complement strand
GAATTCACGTGTACCCTTTCGCGCTTTACAACGAAAAGACATCCCTTTCATTTCTTGGCATCGGACACGAAGCCTCGGGAATAGTGGCGGACGGCATGCCCGAAAGCTCCCGCGTTTCCGCCGACGCGCTTGACAACATCCTTGAGAATAAGCGCGTTTCCTTTATAAAGTTCGATATCGAAGGGGCCGAACCGGAGGCGCTGCTGGGCGCACGGAATATTATCGCGGGACAAATGCCGGGCCTTGCCGTATGCGTCTATCACCGGCCGGATCATCTATGGCGGATACCGTTGTGGATTAAAAATCTTGTCCCCGAATACCGGCTTTATTTGCGCAATCACGGCTATAGCGATACGGTTTGCTATGGGGTTCCTCCGGAGAAAAGAAGCTGATGTTCACGACAATCCCCGCTCTTTCCCGCGAACACCTCGATGCCGTCGCAACCGTTGCGGGAGCGAACAAATTCGTCATATACGGCGCAGGCCTCTATGGTCGGCGCATTGCGGAGATTTTGCGGCGGTTCGGTTTTATGGTTGCCGCTTTTGTCGACGGCAACGAGGCGCTGTGGGGAACCGTCGTTGCCGGCGCGCCGGTGCTTTCGCCCATCGAGGCGGGCGCGCGATTCGGGGAGGACGCGTTTTTTTTAATCGCCCTCGCGCGGTACTCCATGCTTCCCGAAGACGCGGTGAAAAAAGATGTCGCCGCGCTGTTGGAAAAACACGGTTGCGGCAACATCGGCCACATCCCGTCGCTTCATGAAATGCTTGGGCGCTTCGACTGCCTTGACCACGGAGTCGACCTGACGCAAGACCCATTGCATATTAACGGCTTCATGTCGCCGAATTTTTTCCTTTCTCCGAACGCTGCGATACGGAACAACTTCGGCCTCGTCCTTTCGGAAACGCTCCTGCCGAGAACCGACGGCGGCGACGGCTTCTACGGCCGTCCCTACGACATGCCCGGCATGACCGGGCTTCGCGCCGGCGACGTCGTCGCCGACTGCGGCGCCAACCTTGGCGTGTTCTCCGCCTACGCGGCGTCGCGCGGCTGCGCCGTGCATGCCTTCGAGCCGATTCCGGAACTGGCCGGGCTTATGGAAAAGACGGCCGCCTTGTATCCCGGAAAAATCCACATCCATCGCGCCGCCGTCGGCGCGGAGGAAGGCGAATGCGCTTTCGCCGTTTCGCGGCTCAATGCCGCCTGGAACGTAAAGGGCGACACCGACTCCGACGGCCATGAAGCCGACAGCGTCACCGTCCGCATAACATCGCTGGATCGCTTTGTCGCGGTTCACAACCTGCCCGCGCTCGACTATATCAAATCGGATATCGAAGGCGACGAACGCAACCTGCTGCGCGGCGCGCGGGGTGTTTTGAGACGATTCGCCCCGAAGCTGGCGCTCAGCTCCTATCATCTTCCGGACGACCCGCAGGCTATGGAAGCGGAAATCCTCCGCGCCAATCCGGATTACCGCGTCCGCCATCTTGACGATAAACTCTATGCCTGGATTGAGAAAACCTCATGAAGAATTTGCCCGTCGCCATCCTCGCCGGCGGAGCCGGCGCCCGACTCGGCCTTGCCGACATTCCGAAGCCCATGGCGGAAGTCGCGGGCAAGCCGCTTTTGCAGCGCCAAATCGAACTTGCCCGGCGGCATGGCTTGCGGGACATCATCCTCCTTACCGGTCATCTTTCCGAAGTCATTGAGAATCATTTCGGCGACGGCTCCGGCTTCGGCGTTTCCGTCGAATACTTCCGCGAGGACGTTCCGCTCGGCACCGCCGGAGCGTTCGCCGGGCTGCGCGAACGGCTTGGGGATTCCCGGTTCCTGGTGTTGTACGGCGACGTGGCGATGGATTTCGATATGAACGCCTTTATCGATTTCGATAAACAACACGCTGATAACCTCGGCACGCTTATCGTCCACCCAAACGATCACCCCCACGACAGCGACCTGGTGGAAGCCGGCGCCGACTGTCGCGTCCTCGCCTTCCACAAAAAGCCCCATCCGGAAAACGTCTGGCGCAGGAACTTGTCAAACGCCGCCGTCTACTGCCTGTCGCCGGAGATTCTCGCGTTCATCGAACCCGGCCGCAGCCAGGATTGGGCGCACGATATTTTTCCGAAAGCGTTGGCGGCGGGCAAGCGGCTCCACGCCTACAACACCAGCGAATACATCAAGGACATGGGCACGCCCGAGCGCTACGCCGCCGTCCGCCGCGACTGGGAGGCGGGCGTTCCCGAACAACGCGGCCGCCGCAGCCGCCCGGCGGTGTTCCTCGATCGCGACGGCATCATCAACTACGATGTCGGCAATCTTTCGGACATCGACAAGTTTGTCATGATTCCCGGCGCGGCCGAAGCTGTCCGCCGCATCAACAAAGCCGGGCGCCTCGCCGTCCTTGTCACCAACCAGCCGGTTGTCGCCAAGGGCTGGCTTGACGAAAAAGGACTCGACCGCATACACGCCAAACTCGAAACGCTTCTCGGCCGCGAAGGCGCGTATCTGGACAGAATTTATTATTGCCCGCACCACCCCGAACAAGGCTTCGAGGGCGAGCGCGCGGAGTTGAAGTTTCACTGCGACTGCCGCAAACCGCGGCCGGGAATGCTTCTTCGGGCGCAACGCGACCTCAACATCGATATGCCGCGTTCGTTTTTGTTCGGCGACCGCGACGTCGACATCATGGCCGCCGACGCGGCTGGAGTGGGCAAAAGCGTTTTGCTCGAAGCCAACCGGCCGCAAGCGCTGCTCGCGGCGGTGTCGAACACCCTGGCGGAGGGCGAAAAATGAAAAGCGCCGGCACGGCGATTCATGAAGTCTGGGCGCGGCTCCAGGACGACTTGTCGCGGGAGTATTTCACCCAGCGCCTGCTCTACCTGCTGGACGGCGATTGCCGGCACGGGGAAAACATGGTCGCCGCCGCCTACCGTTCCTGGCTGGCGTCGGGCAGGCGCTGCCCGGAGGCCAACACCTTCGACCCGGACGCCTTCCCCCATGACAAAAACGGCCCAGTCGTCGTTTTCGGCGCGGGCTGGCTTGGCAGGCAAATCGCGCCGCTGCTTGCGAAGCGCGGATTTTCTGATGTACGGTTTTGCGACGCCAACGCGGCGCTGCACGGCGGCACGGTGGATTCGGTGCCGGTCATTTCGCCGGAAGCGCTTTTCGCCATGCGCAAGGCTCCGGTGCTCATTGCGACCCGCATAAAGAAATTCGCGCGGGAGATCTCCGCCTGCCTGCGGTGCAATGGCTGCGACCCCGCGCGCATTTATCAGCCGCCGATCATTTGGGACAACGAATATTTCAATCCCGATTTTTTCGCGCCGTCCGGGCGGGAAGTGTATATTGACGCGGGCTGTTATGACAGCAGGACGATTCTGGAATTCGTCGAGTTCTGCGGCGGGAAGTACGAGGCGATTTACGGTTTCGAACCGGATCCCGAAAGTTATAAACGCATGGCGGGCGAACTGGAGCCAATCGGGTTGAAGAACATTTCCTTTTTCCAAAAAGGCCTTTGGTCGTCCTCCGGGACGCTACGCTTCGACAACGCCCCAAACGGCGGCGCGGGCATACGGGATTGCGGCGCGCTCGCCATTTCAACCGTCGCTCTCGATGCATTGAACGCTAGTCCGACATTCATCAAGATGGACATCGAAGGCGCCGAATTGGAAGCGTTGCGGGGAGCGGAAAAAACACTGCGGCGGTGCAAACCGAATCTTGCCGTATGCGTCTACCACAAGAATGAGGATATTTTGGATATTCCGCTCTATTTGCGGGAACTTGTCCCGGAGTATCGATTCTATCTTCGCCACCACTCGTATTCTCTTTTGGATACGGTGCTCTACGCGACTGCGCGCCCGATGAAAGGTTGAAAATGATAATCACCCGAACGCCGTTCCGCGTCAGCCTCGCCGGCGGCGGCAGCGACCTGCCGGACTACTACCGGCTCCGCGGCGGCGCGGTGCTGTCGTTCGCCGTCGACAAATACATGTATCTGTCGATGCACCCGAATTTCCGCCGCAGCGGTTTTTTGCTGAAATACTCGCAAGTGGAAAGCGTCGACACGGTGGAGGAAATCCGCCACCGCGTCATCCGCCAGGTGTTCGGCGACTACGGCATCAACGGCGTCGACTTCAATTCCGCCGCCGACGTTCCGGCGGGGACCGGGCTTGGATCGTCCTCGGCGTTCACCGTCGGCCTGTCGCTTCTCTGCGATATCTTCACCGGACGCCGGCAAACAAACGACCAGCTTGCCGCCTATGCCTGCCGGGTGGAAATAGAAAAACTCGGCGACCCAATCGGCAAACAGGATCAATACGCCTGCGCCCACGGCGGGATAAACTTCATCCGTTTCAACCCGGACGACAGCGTGCAGGTGGAGAAGGTGTTTTTGCCGCCCGCCAAGGCGGAGGAATTGGAAAACAACCTTGCCCTGTTTTATACCGGCGTCACCCGCTCCGCCGGATCGATTCTATCGGGTCAAAAGCGGAACATGCAAAACGGCGGCGCGGAAGTGAACGCAGTCGGGCGGCTTGTCGAACTGGCGGAGGAGTTGGAAGAGGAGCTGCGCCGGGGCAATATCGACGCGGTCGGCGACGTCCTTGATCGCGGCTGGCGCTACAAGAAGGAAATGGCGTCGGGCATCTCGAACCCCGGCATCGACGACCTGCACGCCCGCGCCATGCGCGCCGGCGCCGCCGGCGGCAAACTGTTGGG
>DAIPJX010000003.1:0-44314 GCA_036770065.1 Planctomycetota bacterium | reverse complement strand
CGAACATCGCGATGATGCCATCGAGACAGTCCTCAAGAGAATTAAATGACCCTGGATTTTTATTGACTAAATATTGCGGGATAGTATAATTTCATATGATGGCGCGCTCCCTTGGTTCTTTTTCATCTATATCCTCTGGAACACGGTTCGAAAGCAGGTTATCGCCCGAACCATGCCAAATCAGGACAGTTCCATTCGTCTCCCTGTACACATATGAGAGTTTCAACACGATAAATTTTTCTTTTGGATTGCCATCCCCACCATGAATCAAACGCTTTTTCTCATAGACGGCCATGCAATGATTTACCGGGCATACTACGCCATGGAGAATCTCCGCTCCCCCCTTGGCGTGCCAAGCGGCGCGGCCTTCGGGTTCACCAGAATGATGGCGGATATCGTCAGGGACCATAATCCCGGCGCACTCATCGCCGTGTTCGATTCGCCCGGCAAAACCTTCCGCCATGACCGCTATCCCCAATACAAGGAAACGAGAAAGCCGCCGCCGGACGAACTGCGCTCGCAAATACCCCTCATCCTTGATATAGTCGCCGCCTACCGCGTGCCAATCTACCGGATGGAAGGATATGAAGCCGACGATCTGATCGGTTCGCTCGCCTCCCAGGCGGTGAAAGCGGGATGGGATGTGATGCTGGTCACAGGCGACAAGGATTGCGGCCAACTGCTCAGCGATAAAATACGGATGTACGATCCATCGAAAAACATCATTGTCGACCGCGACGCATTTATCGAAAAACGCGGCATCGCCCCCGATAAACTGATCGACGTCATGGGCCTGTGGGGCGACGCCAGCGACAATATCCCGGGCGTCCCCGGCATCGGAGAAAAAATCGGCATACAGCTGATTCAGCAATACGGCACGCTGGAAAATCTCCTCGATCACGCCGACGAAATAAAAGGAAAACGCGGCGAAACGCTCCGCGCCAACCGCGATATCGCCCTCCTGTCGAAAGAACTGGCGACCATCGATTGCGAAGCGCCCGTCGCGCTCGACCTCGAAGCGGCAAAACCGAAAACGCCCGACGTCGCGACGCTGCGGGATATTTTCACCCGGCTTGACTTCCGCTCGCTTCTCGCCCGCCTCCAGGACCCGGACAGCGAAGCGCTCCCCGCCGCACAGGAAGAAACGTGCGAATACACACTGGTCGATACGCCGGAACTGTTCGAACAGTTCATGACCGAATTGTCCAAGCAGGAATTTTTCGCCTTCGACACCGAAACGACCGGCATCGACCCGATGCGCGACAAACTGGTCGGAGTCTCCTTTGCCTGGAAGGAAAAAACCGGATATTATCTGCCGTTTCGCGGACCGCTCGGTTCCATCCCGCTTCCGGCCGGCTGTCTGGACCGGCTGCGGCCTGTTTTTGAAAACAGGAACATCGGCAAAACCGGGCACAACCTCCGCTTCGATGCCCTCGTTCTGCGCCGCCTCGGCATCCGCGTCGACGGCTGCCGATTCGACTCGCTCATCGCCTCCTCGATTGTCGACGGACATTTGCAGGAACATAACCTCAAAACGCTGGCGCGCCGGTATTGCGGATGCTCCATGACGCCGATCGAGGATTTGATCGGCTCCGGACGCAACCAAACGACAATCGACCTGTCCCCCCTGAAAGACGTCGCCAACTACGCCTGCGCGGACGCGGACATTTCGCTGCGACTGCACCGCATTCTGGACAAACGGCTGGACGAACGCGGCGCGCGCGAATTGTTCGAACGCGTCGACATGCCGCTGTCCGGCGTATTGACCGACATGCAAGCCCAGGGCATACGGCTCGACTGCGACATGCTCGCGGCGGAAAGCGAAGAAACCGGCGCGCTTCTGGACGATTTAACCCGGGAAATCCACGAACTGGCCGGACACACGTTCAACATCGGAAGCCCGAAACAGCTGTCCGTCGTCCTGTTTGAAGAAATGAACCTGCCGGTCATCCGCAAAACCGCGACCGGCGCATCGACCGACGAATCGGTGTTGCAGGAACTGGCGCATGTACATAACTCCGAGATTGCGCTCCGAATCCTCGAATACCGCATGTACGCCAAATTGAAAAACACCTATCTCGATGCTCTTCCGAAACTGGTCAATCCGGACACGGGACGGCTCCATACCAGTTTTTCGCAAGTGCGGACGGCAACCGGACGCTTGGCGTCGTCGAACCCGAATTTGCAAAACATCCCCATCCGAACCGAACGGGGACGAGCCGTCCGCGCCGCCTTCATCCCGGAAACGGGATGGAAAATGCTGGCAGCCGATTATTCGCAAGTCGAACTGCGCGTGCTCGCCGCCCTCTCGGGCGATCCGATCCTGGCGAAAGCGTTCGCGGACGACATGGACATTCACCGGGTCGTCGCGGCGGAAGTGAACGGCGTCGCGCCGGACCAGGTGACAAAGGAAATGCGCTCGTCGGCCAAAGCGGTCAACTTCGGCATTATCTACGGCCAAAGCGCGCACGGCCTGTCCGCGTCCACGGGAATGTCGCGGTCGCAGGCGCAAAAATTCATCGACGATTATTTCGAACGCTTCCCGCGCATCGGCGAATGGATCGCGGAAATGCTGGAACTCGCGCGTGAACGCGGATACGTTGAAACGCTTCTCCATTTCCGCCGGGAAATTCCCGACATCAAATCGACCAACAAAATGAAACGCATGCGGGGAGAACGCGAAGCGGTCAACACAATCATTCAGGGCAGCGCGGCGGATCTCATCAAAACCGCCATGGTCAAGCTGGCGAGAGCGCTGAAAGACGGGAACATGGCCGCGCGCCTGCTCCTGCAAATCCACGACGAACTTTTGCTTGAATGCCCGCCGGAAGAAACGGAACGGCTGGAACAGGTGGTGCGACAGTCCATGGAGCAGGCCATTCCCCTGTCCGTTCCGCTCAAAGTCGACATTGGGGTGGGGAACAACTGGCTGGAGACCAAGTGACGGGAATTTTTGGCGTTACCGGCCTTCCGTGCGCGGGCAAATCGGTGGCCGCGCATTTGTTGGCCCAAGGGGTGGGGACAGGCACACCGGGGATACTTGTCAAAGCGGACGACATCGGCCATCGCGTGCTTGAAACGCCCGAAGTGCTCGACCAGCTCGTCCGGCGCTTCGGCCCGGATGTGGCAACCACGCCGGACGCGGCGACACGGCGACGCATCATCGCGGAAAAGGCATTTGCGAATCCGGACGACTTGTCATGGCTGGAAAATCTGGTGCACCCGATGGTTTATGCCGAATCGGAAAAAATCATCGAAAAAAACAGGAATGCGCCCGTCGTGGTGGAGACGGCCCTGCTCTTCGCCGGAAGGTTGGGGGAGTTGTGCGGGATCATCGTCCTGATTGAAGCGGATCGCTCCGTCCGGATAGCGCGCGCCGCCGCCAGAGGCTGGACGCGGGATGAACTGTTCCGCCGCGAAGAGCGCCAGATCCCGCTCTACGCGCCCCATATTCTTGCCGGATATGCGGCAAAACTCGTGCGGGTCGGGAACGACGAGGACGACGATGGTTTGGCCGCCAGGCTGTGCGCCGCGTTGGAGCGACACGCACATGCATGAAAAAACACCATGCCGCACGCGTTCGGCGTCGAATCGCTCCTGTCGGCAGTGGCTGTCGGTGCTTGAAAAAACACGATATAACATTTGCGAAAGGAAACACCATGGATGAAACACCCAAAAAGCCCGGCCGCCGTCCCGGCAGACCGAGGAAAAACCCGCCGCCCGAAACAACGGATCAGCTCAATGAAATAATGAACGCGGATCAGGAAGAATCCGACGCCAATCTGCTCGAACGCCCCGCCCGCACGCCGCGCGCGCGCAAGCCGATGGACAAAATGCCCGATGCCGACAATGAAACGGGAGAGGCGGCGACGATATTCCCGGCCGCTCTGCCGATCAACAGCGAACCGGAACGCGCCGCGCCGCAACCATCGCAACAACCGCAAAGCGATCGCCCCCAGTTCAGCAAAAGCGGCATGAAACGCGCCATTATGCCGCGATACGGCAACGACAACAACCGCCCCGCAACCAGCACGCCCGCGACGTATTCGCGCCAGCCCGCACCCGCCGCCGACCCGGAGCCTTCCGCGCCCGCAATGCCGGCGGAAGCGCGGGAAACGCCCGCATACGCCGCCGCGCCCATGCCGGAAGAATCGACATTCGTTCCCGCGCCCAAGGACGACAACGCGCCCATGTCGGAAAGCGAAGCGGAACGCGCGCACGAGGAATTCGTGGCCGGACTCTCCGCCGACCAGCGCGAAGCGCACGGCCAGAAACGCGAGCAAATCTACGAGCAGATCAAACGCGGCGAACTGCACATCACCGCACTCAAGGACATGACGGTCACGGAACTTCGCAAACTCGCGCGTTCGGAGAAAATCGACGGCATCGCCGGCATGCCGAAACAGGAACTTGTTTTCTCCATCATCAAAAACAGGGTCAACCAGAACGGACTCCTGTACGGCGAAGGCTGCATCGAAGTGCTGCCCGACGGCTACGGTTTCCTCCGCAGTCCCAAATTCAATTATCTGCCATGCCCGGACGATATTTACATTTCGCCCAGCCAAATCAGGCGTTTCGGCATGCGCACCGGACTCACCATCTCCGGCCAGATCCGCCCGCCCAAGGACAACGAAAATTATTTCGCCCTGCTGCGGGTCGAAGCGATCAACCATGAAGAACCGGAATCGCTCAAGGACAAAGTTCTGTTCGAAGACCTGACCCCGCTGTTCCCGAACCAGCGCCTGGTCCTGGAACACGACCCCTCCGAATGGTCCACCCGAATAGTCGATCTGGTCATGCCCATCGGCAAAGGCCAGCGCGCCCTGTTCGTGGCGCCCCCGAGAACGGGAAAAACCGTGCTGCTCCAGCACGTCGCCAACGCAATCGCCATGAACAATCCGGAAGTCACCCTCATGGTTCTGCTCATCGACGAACGACCGGAGGAAGTGACGGAAATGGAACGCTCGGTCAAGGGAGAAGTCGTCAGCTCCACCTTCGACGAACCCACATCGCGCCATATCGCCGTCGCCAACATGGTGATCGAAAAAGCCAAACGCCTGGTCGAATACGGCAAGGACGTCGTGATTCTGCTCGACTCCATCACACGCCTCGGACGCGCCCACAACGCGGAAGCGCCGCACTCCGGACGCATCCTGTCCGGCGGCGTCGACGCCAACGCCCTGCAAAAACCGAAACGCTTTTTCGGCGCCGCCCGCAACATCGAGGACGGCGGCAGCCTGACCATCATCGGAACCGCGCTTATCGATACCGGAAGCCGCATGGACGAGGTTATTTTCGAAGAGTTCAAGGGCACCGGCAACGCCGAACTGCATCTTGACCGCCGCCTGGTCAACCGCCGCCTGTACCCGGCGATCGACGTCAACCAGTCCGGCACCAGAAAAGAGGAACGGATCGTCCACCCGGACGAACTGAACCGCATCTGGATGATCCGGAAATACCTGAACGACATGAATGTGGTGGACGCAATGGAATTTTTGCACACCAAGATGAAATCGCACAAAACCAACGCGGAGTTTCTTATGACGATCAATGTTCCCAGATAAGAACAGGAGAATCTCATGGAAGAGAGACAAGGCATCGGCGCATGGCTGGCGTGTATTGCCATGTTGGTGTTGGCGGTGGTTTTCGGCATACTATGGTTTTTTCGGGGCGGAGACATTTCCCGGCTGAACGCCGAATTGGAGAATGGGCAGGACGCCCTTCGCCGAACCGAAACCGAACTGCGCACGGCGAGGAGCGCAATCGACGCGGCCAACCGGCGCGAAAGCGATTTGGAAAACCGGTTGCGCGACGAAACGCGGCGCGCCGCCGATGCGTTGCAGAACACCGAACGCCGCATGCGCACGGAAATCGACGCGCTCAACCAACAACGCGCGACCGGCGAGACGGAGCTTGAAAGGCTTCGCGCCCAACACAATGACACGAAAGAGAGTTCCGACACTATCATCAATGACCTGCAGGCAGCGCTGGAACAGGCAAAATCCCAAACGGAAGAGGTTCGTGCAGCGGGCGAAACGCAAATTTCCACGCTTGTGAACAAAGTGTCGGAGGCTCAAGAGCGCATCGCGGAACTGGAAGAACGCATCGCGTTGTCCGAATCCCGGGCGGCGGACGAGGATGAACCGTCCATTTCCCAACCGGAACAGGATGCCCGCCTGGCTGAAAAGGAAGCCGAGTTCGCCGCGCGCCTGGCTGTGTTGCAGCAAGAAGCGGCGGAGAGGCGCGACCAGGCGAAAGCGGCGGAAAAAGCCAGGGCGGAGACGGCGGCCAAACTGGAGTTGCTGGAAGCCGCGTTTGTCCGGCAGAGCGGCTCGTTGCGGGTGGAAGACGCGGAAGGACACGACAGAGCGGAGACGGAGACCGATTTTATCCGGCAGATCGATTCGTTGCGCCTGGAAGCCGCGGAAAACCGCGACCGGGCGGACGCGGCGGAGAGAGCCGAGGCGGAGACCGCGTCCAGGCTGGAACTTTTGGAAGTTGAGTTTGCCCGCCAGGGCGAATCGCTCCAGCAGGCATCCGACTGTATTGTTATGCTTCAGGGCAAGCTTTCCCAGTGCAAGTAGCAAGGGCATTCACGCCGGAAGCGCAAGATTCCCCGCGCCCGCTTCGCCCAATCACCGAACCTGTTGGAGCGAACGGGGAATCCATTCGAGCAGACGGTCCATGCCGCCTCCCTTGTACACGATGGAATTACGGAAACGTTTGTTCTGCGCCATGACCGATGTCGGCGCAATCAGGAAGGTGTACGGCTGATCCTCGGCCAGCACCCGATGAAGCCGATGGTAGAGTTCGTAGCGTTTTTCCTTGTCGATGGTGCGCCTGGCTTCGTCTATGAGCCGATTCGCTTCCGGAGAATTGTAGCCGATGTAATTGGAACTGCCTTCACGGTTCGCGCCCGAGCCGTGCCAAATCTGATACGGGTCTCCTTCGATTCCCCCGCTCCACAAGAGCGTGCACGCGTCGAAGTCGCGGTTGTCGAGCGATTGGGTAAAGACCGACCATTCGATCGGCTTGATGTTGACCTTGATTTTCGCCTTGATCATGTCCTGTTCGATAATGGCCGCCCATTTCCGCATCTGCGTCGAGGACGAGGGAATCATAAAGGTGAATTCAAACGGTTTGCGAACGCCGGAATTGTCGTAGTCCCTGTCGAGCAGGCCGTCGCCGTCCGTGTCTTCCCAGCCGGCTTCTTTCAGAATTTCGCCGGCTTTGGCGATGTCGAAGGGCAATGGTTCGATGGCGTGATTGTAATACGGGCTGTGCGGGACGAACGGCCCGGAAATGACAGTGCCCAGGCCAAGAAAGACTTCGTCCAGGATGCGCTGGCGATCCACAAGATGCGTAAGCGCCACGCGCACTTGTCTATCCTGGAATAACGGGCGCCGCAGATTGTACCCGATCCATGCCCAGGCCGAACCGGCGTACTGGAATTTTTCAAATTCGTAATTATCCGGCAATTCGCCGTTTTGTTTTTTCCTGTCCCATTCGAGCGAGTCCTCGTACGCGGTCTCGATATTCGGGGTGACGAGCCGGAACTCCGGCTCCGGCGTTTCTTCGTACCATTGCGTCGGCTGCAACCCGTAGACGTCCAGCTGGCCGCGCTGGAACTCGAGAAACGAAACGGAATTGTCCGGAATCAGCTTGACCCGGCGTTCCGTGATGGGCGGTTTCGGCCCGTAATAGTTTTCATCGCGTTCGAACACAACCTCGGAATTCTTGTCCCATTTGACCAGTTTGTACGGACCGGTGCCGACGATCCATTGATTGCGCGGGGAGGCGATGAATTCCTCGGCGAATTTGTCGTCGTCCCATGACGCCTCCGGCCGATAGTAATGTTCGGGCAGAGGCGAAAGGCCGAGGGTGAACGTTTCCGCCATGCTGTACGGTTCTTTCCACACGACGCGGAGCGTGTGGTCGTCGACCGCTTCGATCGTGTCCAGCAGTTCATAGTAGGAGCGGATTGATTCGCAGGGAATTTTCGGATTCTGGACCGTGTTCCAGTAGAAAACGAAATCGTGGGCGGTGACAGGTTTGGCCGCGACTTCGCGTTTGTCCACCGGATCGATATAGGGTTGCCAGAGAATGTTCTTTTTGAGCGTAATGGTGTAGACGAGTCCGTCGGCCGAGACGTTCCATGATTCGGCCATGAGCGGTTCGAATTTCGTCAGATCGTTGTTGTTTCTGCCCGCGAGCGAATCAACGGTCAATCCCCAAAACTCGGCGATTGCGGCGTCGGGCGTCGTGACGTTGTTCAACGTGCCGGGCAGGGCCGTGGTGCGGGTTATGGCGGAGCCTCCGTCCTGGGCGTTCGGATCGCGAAGATCGTCGTTCAGGAAGACGCCGCCGGATTTGGCCGCGGGCGCGACCGATACATCGGGAACATGGCCGGCGCGCGGAGCGGTGTCGAGCGTGGCGAGCGTTTGGTTCAGCCGATCGATTGAATCGGCCATGCGGTTCATGGCCTGGTCGGTTCTGGCGTTTTGCATCCGGACGGAATCGAGCGCGTCCACGGCCAGATACACGGCAAGAGCGACAACGGCAAGGTTGACGAGAGTCAGGAACGCGTTGACAAGCGAGTTCTGGCGCATGATGGACCTTTTTTGACAAACAGCCGCCGGACACCCTCTTCCGGCGGTCTGTGGGTAATAGACTTGCCTGAGGCAATCATAATATATATGATTATCAACTCAAGGTGAAAATAACTTCGTTGTTTTTGGGAAAAAATGCGGTAAAAGGATGTCTATTATGCCGGAATCTCTTCCGTTGGCGTTTTTCAGCATGCCCGGCGGGCTGGAATGGGTTGTTATCGGCCTGGTTGCGTTGCTCTTGTTCGGAAAGCGCCTTCCCGGCGTCGCCAAATCGCTTGGTCAGGCATTGCACGAGTTCAAATCCGGTTTGAACGGCGCGGGTGACGACAAAAGCAAAAAGAACGAAACGGAAGACAGCAACAAATCATAACCGGCAATGCAATACCACGCAAATACACGACGCCCAACGTTACTTCGACGTTGGGCGTTGTCGTTGCGTAAAATGTCGCTGTAAGCGTCAGGCGCTGCGCGAACCCGCGCCATATGCGTTCAGCATTGCGTTGACGTTCTGCTTTTGAGCGGGCGCGGCGGCGGGTTTGCTCATGCCGGCCATCATCGCGGTGCGGCCCATGCCGTAATTGCCCAATTGCGGCGCGGCGGCAGGCGCAACCGGAGCGGCGCTGGCAATCACGCCCGGCGCGGGAGCGGGAGCATTCGCCGCGGGAATTCCGACAGTGGAAACAGTCGCGGGCGCTGTCGAAATCGGCGCGCCGGGACCGCCGCGCGGCGGAGTCGGTTGCGGCGCGTCTTTCTCGCCCGCCGGCTTGGTGGCGGAGATGCCGGCCGAGTCCATCGCCGTTACCCACGCGGTCCGGAGTTCGCGGTAAATCTTCTGCACTTCGTCGATATACGACGCTTCCTTCGACATGTTGCATTTGATGAGACAATTGAACGCATAGGCGTGCAGACTCATGAGGTTTTTCGCCAAATCGCCGCCTTTTTCCTTGTTAATCGTGCACAGGAGTTCCATGATAATGGCTTGCGCCCGCATGAGCGCGTGGTGCGAATCCTCGATGTTCTTCTCTTCAATAGCCTTTCGGGCCTGATCGGTGAAACGGATAATCCCGTCAAACAACATAACCACCAGTTGTTCCCGGCTGGCGGTCTCTATTTGCGTCTTGAGATATTGGTTGCGCGCATTGGGAAGAGCCATAAGGTAGTACCTCCTGCGTTAGTATGCCACTGGCTTGGTCATGCAGCCCCAAACCGTTTGAGAGCACGCCATATTGTGATACAATGAATAACGGGTGCGCACGACAAAACTTTAGGACGAAAGGAAAAAAATTCCGGATATACATGCATGAAACTTCCGGTGGCGGCAAAATTTGCCGGATTTATGCGAAATCGTGTTTGCCATCCATGGAGCAATTCATATGATCATATGTGGGGAGAGGCATTATTTTTCAAGGTGTTTTGAGGAGATGCGATGAGTGCACGATTTTCCTTTTCCTGTTGTGTGGTTTTGATGATTGCTTTTTCGCTGTTCGCGGCCGAAACGGAAGTGGTCGCGATTGCGTCGAGTGATGTCGCGGGGAAAAAATATATCCTTCATAGCGTCGACGGCGAAGTGTTCGCAGGCGAGAAACAACCATTTGTCGAATTTGACGACGACATGAACATGACAGGCGCCGTGTGCAACCGTTTTCGCGGTTCCGCCACCGTAGAGAACGGCATTTTGCGGTCGGCCGGCGTCGTCGCGACCAGAATGATGTGTCCGGACGAAAAATTGACCGCGCTGGAGTCGGCATTTTTCAGGGAACTGGAAAACGGCCTTGTCCTGCGTTTCGATGAAAATGGCGATCTGGTAATGCAAAACGCGGATATCGATCTGATTTTCAGACCCGATTATGAAGGAGCGGAAGCTGACGAAGCGCTGGCCGGCATGTTGGCGGGCCGGAAGTTTGTGCTGAGAACCATGGGCGGAGAAGCATTCGAGGCGGATGACGCGGCGCAGCCGTATATCGAATTCGGCCAGGACATGCACGTGTCCGGCCGCGCATGCAATCAGTTTTCCGGTCAGGGCAGATTGCGCGAAGGGCGACTCCAGGCAAACCGGATGGCAGCGACCTTGATGTTGTGCGTTAATCCGGTGTTGCAGCAGTTCGAGGATATGTTCCATGAGATGCTCCGCAGCGGCGGAAACATAGCGCTTGACGGAAAAACGCTTCGCATGGAAGGCAACGGTTTGCAACTGGAATTTGTGGAAGATTAATATTGCCCAGCCATGGGCGTCATGACAATTTCCAATGCCCGCTGTTTTGCGCCGCGCTCATTCCATTCCTCCAAGGTCAACGGATGGGCGCGGCGCACATCATTTTCAAAATCCGCATGCGACCGGCTTGCCAAAACCGAATCCGTGACAACCAGACTCGATTCGTAATTGAGAAAGTATGACCGGCTATCCATGTTGGCGCTCCCAACCACCACCAAATGGCCGTCCACCGTCATGGTTTTGCTGTGGAGAATGGGAAAAGGCCATTCATATATCTCAACCCCGGCTTTCAACAACTCGCCGTAAAAACGCATGCCGATTTCACGCACCAGTTTGACGTCGGTCGTTTTCGGCAAAAGCAACCGGATGCGAACGCCCCGCGCCGCCGCAGCCAAAAGCGCGCGCCGCAACCCGAGAGGCGGAACGAAATACGCGCACGCAATATCGATCCGTTCGCGCGCGCCCAATACGCCCAATATCGCCAAATCATACACGGCGCTGTTCCGCCTGTCCGGCGACGAACCGACCACGCGCACCGACGCGTCCGTCGCATCGTACCGAAGGTCAGGCGGATTTTCCGGAGGACTGTGATCGGGCGGAACAAAACGCGGCGTTCCGCCAGCCGCCTCGTAGAGAGCGATAAACGGCGAATCCACCACGCGCTTGACCGGATTGACAATCGCCAAAGGCGTGTTGCGGCCAAACCATCCCCGCCCCGCCTGCTCCCAGGTTTCGGCGAAAATCCGTTCCGCATCCACAGCCGCCGGCCCGGAAACCAGCAGGGATGTGTCGCGCCAGCCGGTCATGCCGTCGCCCACCTGGCTGTCGGACAGATTGATTCCGCCAAGAACGGCATGGTGGCCGTCGACGACGAGAATTTTCCGGTGATCGCGGTTGTTGCCGCGAACAACCGTCCAGGAAAAGAAATACGGATTGAAAATGCGCGCTTGCAGATTGGGATGGGCCAGTTCGTTCAAATTGGCGATAAGGCCGCGCTGAAAACCGGCCGCATCCGCCATGACCCGGACTTCAACCCCGCGTTCGGCCGCCCGCCGCAACGCGTCGAAAAATTCGTCCGTCGTCGCGTCGTCCCCGACAATGTACGTTTCAAGGGAAATGCGCGTTGTCGCCTGTTCGATAAGCGCGAGCATGGCCGGATAGGCTTCGTCGCCGTTTTGCAACAGACGAACGGAAGAGGCGGCATGAGAGACGCTCCCCGTATAGGCATCGAGCGCCTCGTCAAACTCGGGCGTACCGACGGGAAAGGACGGATACTCGTATCCGATCGCGGAACGCCAAACCTGCTGGCTCCGCGTGGGAATCATGGTGCAGCCGGCCAACCACAGCGACTGGCAAACCAGCATAACGGCCATGAGCGCGACCAGACGGACCTTCACCGCATCCTCGCCCAAAAACGATCGTTCCACCGCTCCACCGCGACGGAAAGATTGAACGCCTCGGACAGAACGTCCGAAGCGATGACGTCCCGGACAGCTCCGGCCGCAAGCACGCCGCCGGATTTCAGAACAAGGCCGTGCGTAATGCCGGGCGGGATTTCCTCAATATGGTGCGTCACCATGATGAGCCCGGCGTGATGGTTGGCTATGACGTCGTCCACGACGCGCAAGAACGACTCCCGTGCCGCCAAATCAAGCCCCGAACACGCTTCGTCCAGAATGAACAGTTCAGGATTCGCCATCATGGCCCGGGCGAACAACGTTCTCTGCTGCTCGCCTTGCGACAGCACGCCGAACGGCGCGTCCATGCGATCGGCAATGCCGACCTTGGCGAGATTCTCCTCGGCAAGCCCGCCGTCCTCGTCCGAATACTCGTACACCAGCCCGAATGTCGCGCGCAAACCGGAAACGACAATGTCCCGCGCAGTCTCCGCCGGCGGCATGCGCGTCATCAGGGCCGAACTGACCCAACCGATCCGGCGACGCAACTGGAACAAATCGCAGGCGCCGAATTTTTCGCCCAAAACCGCAATCTTCCCTTCGCTCGGGAACAAGGTTCCTCCGGCAATGCGAAGCAGGGTTGTCTTGCCCGATCCGTTCGCGCCGATAATCGCCCAATGCTCGCCCCGGCGCATCCGCCAATCGACTCCATGCAATATCGTTTTATCGCTCCGGCGCAGACCGACGCCGGCCATGTGTATGGTATCCGTACCGCCTGTTTCCACCCTCTTCTCCTCCATATATGAAAATTACGGCGCCAAAAGGAAATCGGTCACGTCCGCCAGGTAGAACGAACTGCCGCCGTCCTCGCTCAAACCGACCCAGGTCTGGGTTTGCGGCGTGCGCGGAATGCGAAGTTCAACCGCTTCGAACATGGCGTTCGGATTGCCCCTGTCCTCGACAGGCGACGCTTTCACCGGAATGGGGAAAGCGGCCGCTTCCCGCGTTTGTCCGCGCTTCATGTAAAACGGCAACAGCAGAATCTCGCCGCGCCGCCGGCCCGCATCGGGCGGGAACCAGCGCACCTTGAGCTGCAAGGTGACGAAATGCGGATCGTCGATGCGGCGCAAATGCTCGATGTCCACGTCAAGATTCGACTGCAACCGGAACGGCAAATACAATGTCATATCGGCGGGAGGAGCCGAGTTGACCGCCATCACGACCTGCGCCAGCTTGCCGCCCAACTTGTTCACCTGGTTGGGCGATGCGCTTTGCAACTGGCTGTTCGGATCCGGACTGGCGATAAAACGGGAAAATCCCGGCGTCAGTTCCGGCGTCACCGGCGGCAAATTGATGCGCAATTCCTCGGGCGATATCGTCCAGCCGTTTTCCATGCCGCCGTCTTCCTGCCGCGCGGCATAGTGCAGGCGGAAAAGAATCGGAGCCTGGCTGGGCAAATGGTTGACGATTTCCAGCATTTGCGCCTGGGTGCGGTTTTCCGCCATGATTGGAGGCTCGGGCGCGACCCGGACGGACATCCTGGTCAACGCCAGCGCCGCCGGCATGCCCGTGATGAAGGCAGGCACGCGGCTGACCGGAATGGAACGGCCCAACGGTTCGCTATTGCCCGCCCAATCGACCAACTGGAGCGGCGGGCCGTTGGCTATTTCCGACCGCGCGAGCTGCCGCTCCTCCACCGGATCATTGTGCCAGATTGCGATCACCGCCTCGTCCGTTCCGGACCGGCGGAACACGTGCGCCTCGTACGGCGCGAGCAGGCCAAGCTGCCCAAGATACTCGGCCCCTTCCAGCATGTGGGTTATAGTGTTGACCGCGAGGTACGAAGGCCGGGCCATGGTCTCAAGCATGTTGTCGCCCAATGCGTCGCGACGCAAAAGCCCGCGCGCGGGATCGAACAACTCGCCCAAAAACACAAGATCCGGCGCGACAACAGTCGAGTAAACGGCGCTGCGAAGCAATTGTTCAAGCTGAATCTTTTCCGCCGCCGCATTCGGTTCATGCGGATACGCGGGAAGCGATTCGAGCGAAATCCACGAACCGGTGCGCCGGGTGTCCCTTTCCTGCTGTTCCAACCGGTCTGTCGCGGGCACTGGCGAAAGCGACGCCAGACGGGCCGGAGGATAGATGCGGCCGCGTTCGCGATAATACGGTTCGAACAACCACGGAAACACACTCGCCGCATACGGCCAAATCGCCTGCGCCGATTCGGACGCCGGATGGAATGCCTGCACGATGTTCGGTCTGACCGGGAATCGCGTCGAGTCGAGATCGGGCCGCAAATGCAGAGACTCGATGATCGGCAATCCGCCGGAATATTCGTACAGCGTCGAAAGCCACTCGTCAAACGCGGGAGAAGACGGCGTACCGGCAAGGGTGCCGTCGCGGTCGTCGCCCCATTGCCACCCGTCCATAAACAGCCCAAGCCGCCGACCGACTTCATCAATCAAACGGGTGAAACGTTTCGAATCCTCGGACAAAACCGGACCAAGCCGGTCCGTTCCGAACAGCGAGGCGGGCGGACGAAGAACACCCGTGACGCCGATGCCGGCGGAACGAAGCGATCGGATCTCAGCCGCGAGGGACGCATAATACCGCTCTCCGGCTCCAAGGTAATCCAGGCTCCACGGAATCAGTTTCGTTTGCCGTGTGCCGGTGCGCTCGATAATGCGGCGCAGGCCTCCCGGCATGGATAGTATCGAATCGGGAACGACTCCCGCGTTGACGCCGAACGTCGGCTTGCCGGAACTGAGCTGCATTTGATCCCGCACCGCCGGCGGACGCATGACGGCAACGGCGCGCATGACGTCGGTTGACAGCCTGTCGTCGGCATCGTAGAGACGAATGTTGAAGTAATAGACGCCGAATTTCTCGCGCGGGAAAATCATTTCCTCGGTGGCGAGGCCGTCGTCGTCCGCGCTCACCTGTTGGCGATTGCGCAGTCCCGCCCCGACCGGACGGTTGAAAATATCGGTGACCTCAACCCTGCGAAAATACCGTTTGCCCCGGAAAAAGCCGGGATTGGCCGGATCGGGAACGTTGTCGAACAGCCCGGAATAACGAACCGGAATAACCTGCCCGCCGTCCGCGGCGAGAACGGGAGCGTCGATGATGATCTTCGGATGAGGCCTGAGCCGAATGTCGTCGATCCATACCTGGCCGTGATAGGCGCCGCCAATGCTTTCGGGATCGCGCTCGATAATGACAAAAAACCGGGCCGCATTCGCCGTCGACGGAATATCCGTGACAAGCATCCGCGTCGCGCCAACCGGCCAGTCGACCTGGCCTATGGCGAGATCGGGCACTTCGTCGGAACGGACCACGAGAACGGCGGCAGGGTCGATACGCATCCATTCGACGCCGGCGCGGATGCGCGCTCCCTTGAGACCTGCATCCCTGGTGCGCAACGAAAACTCGTAGAAAAGCCCGGGATCGATCGGAACGGGAATGCTTGTCCGAACGCCGACGCGCGTACCGTCGAAACCGATGCGAAGGACATGATTGTCGTCGTCGCGGTACCTGCCGGGAAGCTGACCGCTTTTGTCCGCTTCAATGGAAATCGTATTTATGAGATATTCGGGAAAACCGACGGCACGAACCGGCTCCCAAAAATCGGGCCAGCCGTTGCCGTCGTAATCGTCGGACTCGGGCAGGAGAAGTCCGGTGTCGGGATCGCGGACGTTCTCAAAATCATATGTGTAAATCGTGCGCGCAAGACGTTCGCGATCAACTTGGGACTGCTCGGCCATAATGCCGTATTCCACCGCCCGAACCGGAACGGCGAGAACAAGGATAAAGAAGAAAATACGCACCATACGAAACCAACTCCCGGAAAGCCAAACCCAGAGCCTAGTATACAGGAGCACCTTTCCGAATGAAAGCCTCGCATTTCTCAGCCGAAAGCGAGGAACTGTAAAGATAGCCCTGAATACGGGTGCAGCCAAGACGTTGCAACGCCTTGAGCTGATCGATATCGTCGACGTACTCGACCAGGCAATGAATGTCGAGACTGCGACATAATTCGGAAATGGTGGAAATTATCTCCTCGCTGTGACGGCTGGTCGTGATGTCGCGGGACAAAACACGATCAATCTTCAGTGTATCAACGGGAAAATGCTTTAGATACACAAGAGATGAATGACCCATGCCGAAATCGTCAATCGCCAGAGAAGCGCCGAGAGCGTGAATCCGGTGCAACAATTCCGTTTTCGAATCGCCGCCGAGCGCCGCCGACTCGGTTATTTCGACCTCAAGCATTCCTTTGGGAATATCGTACCGGCGCATCTGAAGCGCAATTTGATCAAGAATGGCATTATCGTCCAATTGAAGGACGGAAAGATTGACGGACATGGTGACGTCGTCAATCCCGCTTTTCCGCCATTTGTCCCATTGACGGCACGCGACTTCAAGCGACCACGCGCCCATCGACTTGATAAGCCCCGACTCCTCGGCAAGGGAAATAAACAGCCCGGGCGGAATATAGCCGAGATGATGATGGTTCCAGCGCGTCAGCGCCTCCACGCCGAAAACTTTCCCGGTCAGGCTGTCCACTTGAGGCTGGTATTCGAGATGAAGCTCGTTGCGGCGTATCGCGTCCGACAAGTCGCTGATGAGCGAACGGGACAATGTTTTCGCCTCGCTCGACAGAACGTGATCGAACGATTCATACTTGGTCAGAAGTTCGCGGAACGCGCGATTGAACGACTCGCGCTTCATCAACGCGACGATACGAACAAAGGGAAGATAAATGACGATGCCGACGACCAGGTTGATTAACTGCAACCCCACGCCCGAATACGAGCCGGTTACGGCATGACCGCTGATGAAAATCGGCGTCGTCCAGCCGATTTCGGTGATGGTCAGCGGAACAAGGTGAAAGTACATGGCCAAATACGCGATGATGCATTGCAGCACGGGAACCGCCATGAACGGAAGGAGAAAAACCGGACTGAGAACAATCGGCAAACCGAACATGACCGTCTCGTTGATGTTGAATATGGCGGGCAAAAGCGATATGAATGCAATCTTGTATGTCGAGCCTCGCGGCCTGACGATGAAGATGGCGAGAAGAAGGCAAATGGTTGATCCGGATCCGCCCATGGCGGTGAACACGTCGAAAAACGGCTTGGTGAAAATAATCCCGGGCTCCAAACCGTTGGCGATAGCCTCGATGTTGGCTTCCATCGCGGGAACATAGATGGAAGACGTGATCGGCTCGATCAGGTTCGCGCCGTGAATGCCGAAGAACCAGAACAATTGGCGCGCACTTGTATACAATATCGCGGTTTCGAATGTATTGCCCGTCTTGGCGAACGGAACGCTGAGCAGATCATACACGGATTGATGAAGGTTGGGAATGTTCAATTCGACGGTGACGGTCTTGAACAGGGCAAACAGCATGATAGTCAACATGCCGGGCAACAACCCCGAAAACGCATGCGTGATGATCGGATCCGACTCCTCCGAGTAAAAGGAAATACGCAACCAATGTATCCGGTGCAGCGAAAGAAGAATCAACGTGGAAAAAAACGCTACAACGATCGAAAGAAACAACCCGTGAATGCCAAGCCAGAAAAACGGGATCGCCGCTCCCGGAGGAGCGGAACCGTTAACAAGAGTAATTAACGTGTACGGTTGCGTTACTGTTATAATACACGCCAAACTGACCAGCGCGGAAATGGCCGGATTCAACTCATTGTCCTGATGAACTGAATTGTGATACTCGGCCAAACTGAACGCAATTGTTTGCAAAATGGCCAGCGAAAGAATGTTCAACGTACCATTGACAAGATGACCGGACAACATCCGCCAATCGTAACCGAACAAATCCGTCATAAAATCTTGATACGCGGCAATCGGAAAATTCGCGATGAGAAGAGCGGCGCACCCCGCCATAACCAACGGCAACGGCAACGTAAGCCCGTTCCTGATTGCTTTCAGGTAGGGATTCCATAGTAAATACTTTGTTGAATACGAGAGCCCTGCATATAGCCGTTCGACATTCACGATCTTTCCCCCAAAGCCCTTGCATTCGTTTACTTTTCAGAACAGCACATACATGATAATGATACGCATAAATGTTTGCAAGATACTTATGGATATTGGTGAATATCGTTTAGATAAACGCGTTTATTGTTCGTGGAATTTCTCCACCATTTCAGTCAATATGGGCATGAGCTGCTTTTTCCGCGAAACGACATTGCGCATGTCATACACAAAATCCTCCTGCTTCGGCAACGTGATCGTGTGCTCGAACTTTTCATCGGCCGCCATGATCATTATGCTCGTCAACGCGATAATATCCGTAACCAAAACGGCGCAAAACAGATGGTTGTGCCTGTCCCGCTCCGAGGAGAGGACCGCCGTGAACTCGTCCTTGCGCTTGAGAACCTCGCCCGAATCCTCGACCTCGATCTGGCTGACCGTATAGGTGCTGCCCGCATCGTCGTACACCTTCATGTCCTGGCGAATCAGTTCGTCGGCGGTGCGGCCGGAAATATTGGACGCCGCCGTCAGCAAATCCTTGCCGAGAGCCTCGATGTCAAGATTGGCGACATTGGCCAAATACTCCGCCATCTCATGATCGTCCGCCGTTGTCGTCGCCGACTGCAACACCAGCGTATCGGACAAGATACCGCACAAAAGAATCGCCGCCATCTGGTAGGACAGGGGAACCCGATTCTCCTGGTACAACTGGGCTATAATCGTCGACGTCGCCCCCACCGGCTTGTTGATGAACGTGATGGGATACCGGGTCGTCAAATTGCCCAACCGGTGGTGATCGATGATTTCAAGCACCTTGTAGTTTTCTATCCCCTCAATCGCCTGGGATTGTTCGTTATGATCGACCATAATGACTTCGATGTTTGGTTCCTGGTAAATATCGGATTCCGAAATCACCCCAACAACAACGCCGTCATCGCCGACAACGGGCAGGGCTTTGCCCGGAGCGTCGGACAGGAAGGGGACGATTTTCCGGATGGGATCCGCTACATTGACCGGCTTCAGATCCGCGTTCGACATGACCCGCGCCGGCATGGAATAAATGAGAAGAAGCGTTGTCGACGACGTGTCGTACGGGCTGATCAAAATGGAAACGCCGTTCTTTTCCGCGCGTTCGCGCAGTCTTTTGTCGAGCATGGTGCCGTTGGTGATGATGAGCGCCCGAACGCCCGTGTCAATGGCGTGCTCTTCGACGTCGGCGCGATTGCCGGTGACGACGATGGTGTTTTCGGGAATGTGGGTGCCGAGTATGTTTTTGAACGTGTCGAATTCCGACGCGGCGACGACAATGGGGCTTTTCCTGACTTCTTCGGCGTTGCGCACCACCATCGCCTGCGCGTGCAGAACCGACGCAAGCAGTTCAATGCTGGTTTCGATCGTCGTCTTTTGCTGCGGATTGGAAATCTTCACCAGCTTCTGGG
Organism: Planctomycetota bacterium; assembly: GCA_036770065.1. GTDB lineage: Bacteria > Planctomycetota > SZUA-567 > SZUA-567 > SZUA-567 > JAJBSZ01. The sequence continues at coordinate 24,654 of DAIPJX010000003.1, read as the reverse complement.
CGAAAAAACTGTAATGCAAAAGCGAATGATAGCAGCCGTTTTCATCCACGACCGGCAAAGCGCGGGAATCGTCTGTCTTGAGCAGGGACATTGCCTCCCACAACGAAACATTGGTGGTCACCGTTTTTATGTCGGGGTTGTAATAATACCGGACCTTGGGAATGAGATCGGGAATGAATTCAGGCACGGGCACCTTGAAACGGTTGAAAATATACTCCGTTTGCGGCGTCGTTTTGCCGGCGCGGGCGGGAACGACATTCGACATCCCCTGCGCCTGCTTCAAGGCCGAATACGCCGCGGCCGAGACAACCGAATCGGTATCGGGATTGCGGTGCCCGAGGACATATACCTTTTTTTCACAGGCTTGCGAAGTGTTCTGTTTCCGCACCAATGTGTTGCGCGGAGTAAAAGACGAGTTCCCGTTTTTCCTCACATGTTCTCCTATGCCGACGGACGCATGCGCCGGACGTTGTAATACCGACCGATTATGCACGCCGGCGCAAAAAAGACAATACGCAGCCAAGAATGCCGATGGTAAATACGGAGACGGAAAAAGACGACGCATTGTTATGCAACATGCTTTATACAATATATCGTGGAGGAAGATGGAATGTATCAAAAACGAAAAGCGCTCCATGATGCGAACTGAAAACAAAGTCGTTTTCAGCACTTGCACAAAAGAATCCAAAAGAAACCTACCGCTTCGCCATACGACTTCATAGAATACAATGAAACGAATGCGACGAAATTTCAGCACAGAAAAAATAAGGGAGAAAGAAAATGCCAGGCATTTTTATGGCAAGCCTCGGATGCGCCAAAAATCTGGTCGAAGCGGAACGAATGCTCGGAGAAACACTCGATAGTCAACACCACCTGGTCCTTGATCCGAACGACGCCGACATTATTATCGTAAACACTTGCGGTTTTATCGAAGACGCGCGCAACGAAGCGAGGGAGGTGATCCGGGAATATCTCGAAGTCAAAAAATCATCGCGGAAAAAACCAAAACTGGCCATCGCCGGATGCTGGGCGGAACGCTCGCCGGACGATGTCGTCCGGGAATTTCCCGGCGTCGACGCAGTGTGGGGACTGCAAACCCCGCATGCCCTCGCACAAGCGATCCGACAGTTGAAAACGCCCGGACACGACGTCATCTCCGGTATTGGAAAGCCGCCCCGACAGGAAGGCGACGGCGCGCGTCTCGCGACCACGCTGCCGTCATTCGCCTATCTCAAAATATCCGACGGCTGCGACAACCGCTGCCATTACTGCGCAATCCCCCTCATCCGGGGATCTCTACAAAGCCGCTCGCCCGACTCCGTGCTGGACGAGGCAAAAAAACTCGCCGACCAAGGCGCCTCGGAACTGATCGTCATCGGCCAGGACACAACCGCATACGGCAACGACCTCGGCATGAAAAACGGCCTCGCATCGCTCCTGGAACGACTCCTCCGCGCCGTGTCCGTGCCGCGAATACGGGTTCTGTATGCGCATCCCGCGCACCTGGACGACACCGTCATCGTCATGCTCCGCTCGGAACCGCGATTGTGCCGGTATCTCGATCTGCCGCTCCAACACGTCGCCAGCCCGGTGCTGGCCGCCATGGGACGGGGATACGGACGCGAACGCATCGATGAACTCCTGGAAAAGCTGGGCGAATCAATAACGCTCCGAACCACATTCCTCACCGGTTTCCCCGGGGAAACCGAATCGCAGTTCGAGGAAATCATACAAGTGATCAAAACCGGAGCGTTCAACCATCTGGGCGCCTTCGCCTATTCGCCCGAACCGGGAACTCCCGCTTTCGAACTGCCGAATCAGGTGCCGCCGGAAGAAGCCGCCAGAAGACGGGATGCGATAATGGAAGCACAACGAACCGTCGCCTTCGCATGGCTCGACAAGCGAATCGGAGGGATGGAGTCCATCCTGGTTGATTCCCGCCTCGACCGGGACTGGGCCAGCGGAAGAAGCGTGCATGAGGCCCCCGACGCGGACGGCCGCGTTCTGATGATGGATGCGGGAACACAGCCGGGCGAACGGGTAGACGCTTGCATAAAAGCAAGGGACGGTTATGATTTGGTGGCTGAAAGGCCGGCAAAGGGCAAACCGAGACCGGGAAAAAGGAATGCAGGAAAACGATGACATCCAACGGTGCCAACGCCGGCAACAACGAACGGCATAAAAATAAATCCGCCGCCGAAAGCACGCGATTCCGTTCCCAGGAAATGGTGGACGGAAACATCATGCCCGCCGCCGCGACCGGTTCGTCCGATACGTCATTCTACTCGTCGGGCAAATCCATGCGCCTGTCGTCGTCGGCGCGACCGGGGCGCGGCGGTCTGGCCGCCAAAATAACCATACCCGTTGTCGCCGGCATGCTCGCCGGCATGATCGCCTTCGGCTTCTTCGTACGGAACAAAATAGCGGCCGTGCACATGGAAAGCCTGAAACAGGAAGCTATGGATACCGCTTTTACCGTCGGGTTGCTCGGACAAACGCTGTTTGTCCTGAGAGACGATTTCTGGCGGGAACGCGAAAACGATCTCCATGCGTCCGAACTCCCCTCCTCGGAACACTGGCTGCCGGACTACAATCTGGTCAGCGAAAAAGACTGGAGCGACGCGACAGGATTCAGCCCGAACGAATACGCGCCCCTCGAATCGCTCACCGCCGCACGCGAAAATCTGGCCCTCAAAAGCGTCGCCGACTGGCTTGACGGACATTCGCAAATGGTCGTCGTCTATCTCCTGGACGCCGATCTGACCATGTTCGCGCACGCCGAGGCGAGCGACTTCCGAATCGATACCAGAACGCTCCGCGCCGCGCCGCCGCCGCCGCCGGCCGCCGGAGAAACACGCGGAGGGATCAACGTCGTCGTCGACCAAATCAACAACGTCGCGGCCGAACCGCTCATCCGCGGAATCGCACGAATATACTCGCGCACAACGCCCGACAAGTTCATCGGCGCCGCCGTGATCATCCTCCGAACCAGCCAGCATCCGGACATGCTCTCCTCCCTCGTCCTGCGCATGGGCCTCTTCGGGCTTTCCCTCGTCGTCGTCATGGCCGTCGTCGCCTGGCGTTCCGCAAAACGCGTCATCACGCCTGTGCGACGCCTCGCCGCCGACATGCAGGCAATAGCCGAAGGAGACTACAACCGACGCTCCGCCCTCGCCGGATCGGATGAAATAGGATTGTTCGCGCAAGCGTTCAACTCAATGGTCGAACGACTCCGCGTCGCGCGCGCAAACGAAAAGGAAAACAGCCGGCTTGAAAGCGACCTCTCAATCGCGCGCTCCATACAAAACAACCTCCTCCCCCTCCAAACCCCGCGCGTGCGCGGACTGGACATCCATACAAGCTACCGGCCGGCAAAAGAAATAGGAGGGGATTACTTCGACTTCCTCCCGGTGGACACGCGGCACATGGGAATCGTCATCGCCGACGCTTCGGGAAAATCCATCCCCGCCGCACTCGTCATGTCCACGACGCGGGCGATACTCCGCTTCGTCGCGCCGGGAAGCGTTTCCGCGGCGGAAGTATTGACCCGCGTCAATGCCGTCCTCTCCGTCGATATCCCGAAAGGCATGTTCGTCTCCGCATACTACGTCATCCTCGACCCGCTGAACAACCGGATGCTCTGCGCCTCGGCCGGACACACACCCCTCCTGATCGCGCGCGCCGACGGTTCGGTCGAACTCATGAACCCCGGAGGAATCGCCCTCGGATTCGACAGCGGACCGATCTTCCAACGCTCCATCCGGGAACAATGGGTGGCGCTCGAAAAAGGCGACCGCGTCCTCCTCTACACCGACGGCGTCGTCGAATGCGTCAACCCGGCCAACGAAGAATATTCCGACCGGAGACTGCGGGAATTCCTTCGCCGGAACCGCGAACTCTCAAGCCACGACTTCGTCGGCGCGCTCATGGCCGACCTCGACAGATATCGCGGCACCGCCGACATGCGCGACGACACCACCATCGTCACCTTCAAGGTCCTGTGAAACGGACGGGAGAAAACATGGCGGATTTCACCATGGCAAGCCAACCATTGACCCATAACACCGCCATCTTCAAAATGGGAGGCGACATGACGACCGCGTCGTTCGCCGCCCTTGAAGACGAATTCAATAAAATTCTCGACAACGGAATTCTCGGCATGATCGTCGACGTCTCCGCACTCGAATCGATAACCAGCTCGGGGCTGGGCGCAATCGTCAACCTGTCGCAAATCATGAACGACAGAAACGGAAAAGCCGTCATCGCCGCGCCACGGCCGAAAATTCTGGGACTCGTCGAATTGCTCGGAATACAAGACAAAATCGTCGTCGCCGAAACACTCGAACAGGCCAGAAAAATGATCGCGGCGCTCAAACTCTAACGAAGGGACAATCCGAAATGTGGGCGAAAAAAATAACCCCGAGGTTCGGCGACGTCGACGGGCTTCGGCATATCAACAACTGCATGATCCCCGTGTGGTTCGAACTGGGACGCGAACCCGTCTTCCGGCTCTTCCACCCCGAACTCGATCTCGGACGGTGGAACTTGATCATGGCGAAAATCACCGTCGAATATGTGGCGCAAATGCGACTCGGATTCGACGTCGAAATACGGACGTTTATCCGAAAAACCGGACGCTCCTCCGTCACCGTCTACCAGGAAGCATGGCAAGGAGGCGAGTTGGGAGCCAAAGGCGAGGCAATCATCGTCCACTACGACTTCGACAACCTGAAATCGCTCGCCATCCCCGAAACAATCCGCGAACAATTGGCGAAGCATATGATCGAAGAAAATCACCCGAATCTGCGCACGCGCTCGGGACGCTTTCCCGGCGCCGCGCGCTAACCCGTAAACGCCACTCCCGAAAGGAACGACATGACGTCCGACAACGCCGACGCCGATGAGCCCATCTTCACGGAACTCACCATGGGCGCATTGCTCGAACAACAAGCGAAAAACGACCCCGACCGGGAATTCATCGTCTACCCCGACCGCGATCTCCGCTTCACCTACAAGGAATTCAACCAGCGCGTCGACAACCTCGCCAAAGGGTTGATCGAAATCGGCATCGGCGTCGGCGACCACCTCGGCATCTGGGCGCGAAACGTTCCCGATTGGCTCACCTATTTCTTCGCCGCCGCCAAACTGGGCGCCGTGCCCGTCACCATAAACACCTATTACAAAAGCCACGAACTCCAATACGTCGTCCAGCAGTCCGACATGAAAGCGCTGGCGCTGGTCGACGGATACAAGGGCGGAAATTATTCCTACCTCGACATCCTCTACGAAATCGCGCCCGAAATCCGCGAAACCTCCAGCTTCACCCGCCAAGTCAAAACAGACAAGTTCCCCGTGCTCAAATCAATCATCTACATGGGGCCGGAAAAACACCGGGGCATGTACTCGACCAATGAACTGATCGCGCTCGGCTCCCATATGCCCGACGACAAACTCCGGGAAAACATGGCGAAAATCAGCAACCGCGACATGGTCAACATGCAATACACCTCCGGAACCACCGGCTACCCCAAAGGCGTCATGCTGACCCACCGGAACATCATCAACAACGGCTTCTACATCGGAGAGCGACAAAACCTCACCGCCCTGGACCGCGTCTGCCTGCCCGTTCCGCTCTTCCACTGCTTCGGCATAGTCCTCGGCATCATGGCCGTCTTTACCCACGGCGCAACCGCCGTCATGCTTGAACAGTTCGACCCGCTCGACGCCCTGGCGGCCATCGAAAAAGAAAAAGCGACCGCCATCTACGGCGTTCCCACCATGTTTATCGCCGAAATGACCCACCCGCTCTTCAATAAATTCGACCTGTCCAGCCTCCGCACCGGCATCATGGCAGGTTCGCCCTGCCCGATCGAATGGATGGAAAAGGCGATGACGCTCATGAACATGCGGGAAATAACCATCACCTACGGCCTGACCGAATGCAGTCCCGCCATCACCATGACCTCGGTCGACGATTCCATCGAACGGAAAGTCGCGACCATCGGGAAAAAAATGCCGCACTGCGACGTCAAACTCGTCGACCCCGAAACAAACCTCGAAGTGGGAATCGACACGCCCGGAGAAATCTGCTGCCGCGGCTACAACGTCATGAAAGGCTATTACAAGCAACCCGAAGAAACGGCCAAAGCCATCGACGCCGACGGCTATCTTCACTCGGGCGACTTGTGCACGGTGGACAAGGACGGGTATTACCGCGTGACCGGCCGCCTGAAAGACATGATCATCCGCGGCGGGGAAAATGTATACCCCCGGGAAATCGAGGAATTCTATTACAAAATGCCCGGCGTCAAGGACGTCCAGGTCGTGGGAACGCCGGACAGGAAATTCGGCGAAGCCGTGTGCGCGTTCGTTATCCTCCATCCCGGCGAAAACGTCACGATTGAGGAAATACAGGATTTCGCCCGGGCGAAAATGGCGCCGTACAAAGTACCGCAATACGTCTGGATCATCGAAGAATTCCCGCTCACCACCAGCGGAAAAATACAAAAATTCATCCTCCGGGAAATGGCGGAAAAACGGATACGGGAGGAAAACGAACAGGCGGCGGAATCCTGATGCAAGAACCGCTCCCCCGCACCGCGACGACGCTTCAAGACGAGCTGTCCCGCCTTTCGGGGAAGCGCGTTCTGTTGTACCTGACCGACAACCGGCGGCGCATGTTCACCGCGCAACGCGGCCCGGACGGAATCGTCGAAGTGCGGTTGCAACGGATTTTTTTGAGTGCGCCTTCCGAAGTCGTGGCCGAAGTGGGGAGCATGATCGCGAACAGGCCGACTGAAAGGAAAGCGCTCCGACGGTTTATCCGGGACGAATTCGAAAACGCACGAGGCCCGGCGCGCCCGGCCAGGCCGCGCGCAAGGGCGAGGGCCATGCCCGGGGACGACGCGCATCAGCATGATCTCGAAGAATACGCGCGGCAATTGAATGCGACGTATCTCGGCAATCGTTCATCGGCCGCGATTGAATGGGGCAGAAGGAACACGACCAAGGGTCGTCGTTCGATTCGGTTCGGGTATTATGATCCGGCGGGGAACCGCATCGTCATGAACCGGAAGTTGGATTCGGCGGAGATTCCCGGATATTACGTCCAGTATATTCTGTTTCATGAGATGCTGCATGAGGTGTTGGGGATTGGCGAACGTCCCGACGGCAAACGCGATATTCACGGCAGTTTGTTCAAACTGATGGAGGCCACGTTCCCCGATTTCGACAAGGCGCAACGTTTTGAAAAAGAGCTTGTCCAGCGCCTCCACACTCTTTAGCGGCAACAGAACCGTTAGAGATACTTGCGCAACTGCTCCGCCAACTCTTTCGGATCGCACTTGGGAATAAAACCGTCAGCCTCCACCTCGGTCGCGCGATTGATCATGCTGTCATTCGTAATGGAACTGTGCAACAAAATAGGCAAAACACGAAGCACCGGATCATGCTTGACATTATGAGTGAATGTATACCCGTCCATGCGGGGCATCTCGATGTCGGTCAGAATAAGATCGAGCGATGTGAATATGCTCTCCCCCTTTTCCTCCGCCACGCGCTTGAACGCCTCAACCTTCTCCCACGCCTCCTGGCCGTCACCCGCCTCAATAACCGTAATCCCGGCGGCGGTCAACGCCTTGCCCGTCTGCTTGCGAATAAGCGGGGAATCCTCAACCAAAAGAACACGAATCTCATGCTTGTGACCCGAACTCATATCACCCAACTCAATATCGCCGTACAACTGGATCACATTGCCGACAATACGCTCGAAATCAAGAACAAACGCCACCTGCGCCTCATCGTCCCCATTCCGCGCCTCAAGCGCGGAATCCGCGTCGACCGTCTCGTCCCGAGTGTTTTGTCCGGCCCTCAGCGTGCCTTTCAGCCGCTCCATAAGAATCGTGCCGACAATATACTCAATCTGAATCAATCCGCCCGTGGACGGCGGCGGCATAATATCGCCCCATGAAATATACGAAACGCGTTCCACCGAAGTAACGAGGAACCCCACCGTCTTTCCGGAAAATTCGCAAACAAGAACGATCTGCTCCCACTCGCTCCGGCGCTCGCCCTCATTCATCAATCCGAGTACGACCCCCATATGAACAACGGGAACCGTGCGGTCGCGCAACATCATCATGCCCGCAAAACCGGGGGGCGAATTGGGAATGGAACGCAACGCGGTCAACGGAACAAATTCCCGCGTCTTGAACGCATTGATGGCAAACACATGCGTGCGGGAACAACCGTCTCGTCCCGGCGCCTGAATAGTGAAATCAATCATGCCGACCTGATTCGACCCGATGGACACGGTGTCGACCTGACGGGAACTGGCCGCCTGGCGATTGCCCGCGTCGGAAAACGCCTTGGCCGCAGTCGTCGCGACGCGTTCGGTCAACTTGGTCGTTTCAATGACCAGGCCTATGGTACCGTCCGGCAACACCGCGGCGCCCGCGACAAGCGACGATTGCGCCATCGGCCCGTCAAGGGAACGAATAACCACGTTCGTCGAACCAAGCGTCTCGTCCACCAGAACGGCGGCAAGCTTCTCGCCCGTTTCCACCACCACCAACACGCCGTCCTCCGGCTCAAGCGCTTCGCTTTCAATCCCGAACTCGCGGTTCAGGAACAGAACCGGCAGAATAACGCCGCGAATCGTGACGATCGTCCCCTTGCCCTCAATTGTGCCGATATCCGCCCTGGTCGGGCGGAAACACTCGCGCACCTGGGCAACGGGCAGCGCAAGCGTGTTCCTGCCGACCCGCACGAGCATGGCGTCCATGGCGGCGACTTGCAACGGAAAACGCATGCGAACCGTGGACCCTTTGCCCGGGATGGTTTTGATTTCGACCTTGCCGCGCAGACTGTCGATGGATTCGCGAACAATTTCCATGCCGACGCCGCGACCGGACAACCCCGTGATTTTTTTCGCCGTCGACAGGCCGGGCAGAAAAACAAGATCGGCCAACTCCTCTTCGGTCAACTCGTCGGATGCCGCGATTTTTCCCATGGCCACCGCCTTGGCGTGAATCGCGTCCAGGTCGAACCCCTGTCCATCGTCGCCCAATTCAATGACGATGTCGGCATTGGTCCGGTGGGCGGAGATGGTGACCGAACCGCGTTCGGGCTTGCCGTTCTTGCGGCGCACGTCCGATGTTTCGATGCCGTGGTCGACGGCGTTTCGGATAATATGGATAAGCGCGGCTGACAGGCTCTCGACAATCGAACGGTCGACCTGCGTGTCGATGCCGTTCATGTTGATGTCGATCATTTTCCGGCTGGCCCTGGCGGCGTCGGCCGCGGCGCGGCGGACGGACATGAACAACGGGCGAATCGACGTCATGCGAAGCGAATTCGCCACCTCCTGCAACCGGCCGCATGCCCGCATCAGATTGGTCGTCTGCAAGCCGAGTTCGTCCTGGCCGGCGAGCTTCGTCGTGATGAAAGAGCCGAGAAGCGAGACTTCGCCGACAAGCTCCAGCAAGTCGTCAAGACGGGTGACGTCGATCGTCAGCGCCTTGACCTTGGTGTCGTCGACCTTTTTCTCGATCGCTTCCTTTTTCAGCGTTTGCGTATCCTTGCCCGTCAAGTCGCCGGATTCGATAACCGTGTCATTGCCCGGACGCTCGCTGATTTTCCCCTTCCCGGTCTTCTCTGGAAGCGGCGGGCCGAACGGCATGTCGATGTCGCTCTCGTCCACGACTTCTTCCGGCTTTTTTTCCGGAGGCGGCGGAACCAATTCCAGCGCGTCGAGAAAATCGGCCGCGCTCAGATTGTCGGCCAGCGCCTTGCTTTCCTCCGTCCGCACCGCGGCTTCATAGCCCTCCTCGGAAACGGACTCGGCGGAATCGTTCGCATCGTCCTCCTGTTCGGGCGGCGGTTCGAAGGCGGAAAAGAAATCGGCAAACTTGTCCTCGCCGCCGTTTTCCTTCTCCGCCGGCTCGGGAACGCCCATTTCCTTGGAATCGAGAACAGCCTGGCGCAGTTCGTCCATCAATGCCTGAATCAAATCCTCGCCTATCTCCTCCCGGCTTTCGCCGGCGAGAATCGGGCGAATAATCCCGCTCAATTCCTGAAGGACGGAAACGATTTTTTCCGTCAAAACCAAATTGCCCGAACGCGCGTCTTCAATTTCCGTTTCAATGCCGTGACAAAAATCGGCGACCGATTTGATTCCGCAAATGGCGCCTTCGCCCTTCAATGTATGGAACTGGCGAAAAATGGAACGCACCGTTTCCGAATCCGATTCGGGAGGGTTGAGATTCAGGAGATCCGACTCCAGTTCGTCGATGCGCTGTTCTATGGCGATGATCATCTCGCGCTGTTCGTCATCGTCCTCGAACGCGGTGGCGGCCTGGGTGAGCGATTCCTCCCGGTTGGCGTCGCGGAAAAAGAGGTTGACTTCGGCCTGGGCTTGTTTTTCCAAATGCTCCGACATGCCCGCCGGATCTTCAAGACCCTGAAGGACGCCGATAAGGCTTTGAATCGCCTTTACTCCCGCACCGGGGTTGGCTATGATTCCATTGGAGAGACTGGTCGCGACGGATGATAGCTTCTGGGCAAGATCCTGCGCATCCGATTCCCCCGCCTGGAGAAACAGCCCGGACAACTCCTCCGCCGCCTGAGCGATAGCGCGCCATTCGTCCAATGGCGAGGTAACGTCGACCATAACCAGGTCGGATGACAGTTGGTGCAGTTTTTTACGTAGTGAATCGTCGATCATCCTTGGCTCCTGACACTGCCGATGCGGCAACCGGATGCATTCGTGGTGGAATAGCGTTTATGCACCGGTGTTGCCGTGCCGGATATTGTAGTGAAGAAGTATTGATAAATCAACCGATAACATGCATTAAACCAAATTCAAACAAAGGGATTCTCGAAGATGCCCAATCATATGTTTCCAATAACCGTATACAACGCGTTCCAGGAACGGCTACCCGGCCAGTCGATCCGCTATGCGAAAGTCTCTGACTTGGACCCGGAAGGGAACTTCGGCCAAACCTGGCTTGTTCTTACCGAAGAGTTCGTTGTCATACTTGACGACAATCAGGTACGCAATGTGGTGCCGTTGGCCGATGTCGGTGATGTGCGGATTGTCGAGCTTCTGGGCGGAGCGTCGCTTGTCGCCGATTTCAGGACGGGAGGCGAGATCCGGCTGGTTCGGTATTCGCGTTCGCTTATACCGGAATTCGGCGTTTTTTGCCGCATCCTGAATGCGGCGATCGCGAACGAACCGATCCCCGAGCCGGAACCCGAAGGCGACGCAATCTGCCCGCGATGCGGAAGCCCGCTCCCCGAACGGGGCGCGAACTGCCCGGCATGCATCAATTTCTTCGCGGTGTTCCGGCGGTTGCTGGGATTGCTGAAAGCACACAAACGCAGGCTGGCCGTGCTCGTCGTCTGCACAATCATCGGAGTAACGGCGCAGGTCGGGCCTCCGTATCTGACCAAGAACATTATCGACAATGTCATTATGGGCGGCGACATCGATCTTTTGCCGAAACTGGTGGGCGGCATCCTTGCGTGCGGACTGGTGTTTTTCATCGCCCGCTATATTTCCACCTACCTGGCGTCGTGGCTGTCGGCGCGCCTGATATCGGATTTGCGCACCCGGCTGCACGCGCATATGCAAACGCTGCGCATGGGATATTTTTCCAAACGGGAAACCGGCGAACTCGTTTCGCGGGTCATGCACGACACGCAGGAATTGCAACACTTCCTTATCGACGGCCTGCCATACCTGTTTGTGAACAGCCTGCTGTTCTTCGCCATCGCGGGCGTGCTTCTGTCGCTCGACTGGCGGTTGGCGCTTGTTGTATTCGTACCCGTGCCCGTGCTGATCTTCGGCGTGCGATGGATTTGGAAAAGCCTGCACAGCCTGTTCCAGAAAGAAGGCAACCGCTGGGCGACGCTCCACACCGTCCTCGGCGAATCGATGCGCGGACTCAAGGCGGTCAAGGCGGCGGGACAGGAAGAGGACAGGTCGAAACGGTTTGAAAGCCTGAACGGCGACGTCTTCGGCCTCGTGGTGCGCATCGACCGCGCCTACGCCGCCTTCGCCGAAGGAACATATTGGGTCATGTCCATCGCCGTCGCCGTCGTTTGGTATTTCGCGGCGGGACGCGTTACCGGCAAGGGACCGGAAGAAACGCTCACCCTGGGCGACATCACCGCCTATGTCGGCTATATGTGGATGTTTTACGGACCGCTCCAGTGGTTCACCGTCATCGCCAACTGGATGAACCATGCCTTCGCCTCGGCGGAACGCATCTTCACCGTGCTGGACGCCGAACCGGAAGTGTACGAACCGCCGAACGCCAGGCCGGTGGGGCGGCTCGAGGGACATGTCGAATTTCGCAATGTGCATTTCAGCTACGAACGCGGCAAGGAAGTGATCAAGGGCGTCAGCCTCGATGTGCATCCGGGCGAAATGATCGGTCTCGTCGGCAAGTCCGGCGCGGGAAAATCGACCATCATCAATCTGCTGTGCCGCTTCTTCGACGTCGATTCGGGTGAAATACGCATCGACGGCATTTCCGTCAAATCAATGCGGCTTGTCGATCTGCGGCGGCAAATCGGCATTGTCATGCAGGAGCCGTTCCTGTTCCGCGCGTCCTTGTTGGAAAATATCCGCTACGGATACCCGGACGCGAATTTCGAGGATGTTGTGCGGGCGGCAAAAGCGGCGCACGCGCACGACTTCATCGTCGACAAGGAGTTCGGCTACGATACGGTTGTGGGCGAAGGCGGCATAACCCTTTCGGGCGGAGAACGGCAACGCATCGCGATAGCGCGGGCGATATTGCACAATCCGCCCATCCTGATTCTGGACGAGGCGACGTCGTCGGTGGATTCGGAAACGGAAAAAGCCATTCAGGAAGCGATCGCCGATTTGATCAGGGACAGAACGGTTATCGCCATCGCGCACAGGCTGGCGACACTGCGCAACGCAAGCCGGCTCGTCGTCATCGAAGAAGGCAAAATCGCCGAAATCGGCAGCCATGACGAATTGATGAAGGAAAACGGGATCTACGCCGGTTTGGTGCGGACGCAAACCGAATTGAACAAATTGCGGGCTGAAACGATTATGGAATGAACGATCTTCCAACCCATCCCCATCCAGGAAGACGCGCTCGGCAATAACTGAAAAAAAGACAAAGCAGTTGACAAATGGTTTGCATGTGGTAGAGTGTTTTTATAAATGCAATCGATTGGACAATCGATTGCATTTGGATTAAAAAATATAGCTTAAATAGCAACACGTTAATAAATATAGAGTTGCAGTGCATTTCTCGTGCGCTTCCCTAAACCCGTTGCATTCTTCCTGAAAATTATTTTAGTGTGCTACAATATGTCATTCTTGCAAGGATGTGCCATGGCCGATTTTTCTCCGTTTCGCTTTGCCGACGAGCAGGCTTTCCGTGCCGCGCTGTCGCTCCATGCTCCCGCTCTCCCGTACGAAGAGGATGTGTCGATTTTGGCGCAACCGCTTGCGCACGACGGCGCAACACTGGCCAACCGTCTGGTCGTCCACCCAATGGAAGGCGCCGACGGCACAGCCGACGGCAGTCCGGATGAACTGACCTTCCGCCGATATCACCGTTTCGCCCACGGCGGGGCGGCGCTTTTGTGGTACGAGGCGACGGCCGTCGTTCCCGAAGGCAGGGCGAACCCGCGCCAACTCTACCTCCATGACGGCAACGTCGATGCGTTCAGGCGCTTGCTGGACGAATCGCGGGCAATCGCCGCCGCTCAGGGAAGAACCTTTTACGCAGTGCTGCAATTGACCCATTCCGGCAGACAAAGCTTTCCCTCGGCCGCCGGCCCGGATCCGATCATCGCCTATGACAACCCGGTTCTCGACCGCCGCCCCGGGAGGGTTGTTTCCGACGCCGAACTGGATGCGCTTCAGGAAAAATACATTCACGCGGCACAGCTCGCCGCCGATATCGGGTTCGACGCGGTCGACGTCAAGGCGTGCCACGGATACCTTATCCAGGACCTGCTCACCGCCCGGGAACGCCCCGGAAAATACGGCGGTTCGTTCGACAACCGCGTCCGATTTATTGTCGAAACGCTTGACGGCATCAACGCGAAGGTCGGCAAGCGAATTGGTCTCGCCAGCCGGTACGGCGTGTGGGACAGCATTCCCGGCGGTTGGGGCATTGACGAAAAAGACTATCACAAAGCCGATTTCAGCGAACCGATTGCGCTCGCGAACATGATGCATGACCGGGGCGTCACCCTGTTCGACGTCACCTGCGGCAATCCGTACTTCAACCCGCATGTCAACCGTCCGTTCGATCGCGGATTTTATACTCCGCCGGAACATCCGCTCGAAGGCGCCCAAAAACTGCTGCAAGCGGCGCAGGCCATACAAAAAGCGTTGCCGGAAGCGACCGTAATCGCCACCGGGCTTTCGTGGCTTCGCCAGTACGGCGCGGGCATCGCCGCCGGCATGGTGCGGGACGGCTGGTGCAAACTTGCCGGTTTCGGCCGCCAGGCGTTCGCCTATCCCGATTTCGCCGCCGACATTTGCTCGGGCAGGGGAATGGACCCGGACCAGTGCTGCATAGCCTGCGGCAACTGCACCCAAATTATGCGCGACGGCGGACGCTCCGGATGCATGGTGCGCGACAAGGACGTGTACATGCCCATTTTCCGCGCCGGACGCGACGGAAAACCGCCCGTAAAGATGGACGCCGTGTCCGAGCATATTTAGAGCCTTAATCCGCGTTACACTATTTTTCGGGAGGCACCATCATGAACGCGCAGGCAATGGTTATCGAAACATTTTCCCAGCCGCCGCAACAGCGGGAATTCGCCATTCCCGAACCGAAAGAGGGCGAGGCTGTCGTCAAAATTCGCGCCGCCGGCGTGTGCGGCTCCGACGTTCACATTTGGCGCGGCGAAGACATCCGCACCAAACTGCCGATGATTCCCGGACACGAAGGCGTGGGCGAACTGGTCGCGTCGGGCGGCCCCCTGTTCGACATCGACGGCCGCGAAGTCAAGCCCGGCGACTTGATGACATGGGAACGCGGGCTGGCGTGCGGGCAATGTTATTTTTGCGTCATTCTCCGCGATCCGGCCTTGTGCCAGAACCGCCGCACCTACGGCATACACATTCCCTCGACGGAAGCGCCGCATCTGAACGGGTGCTATGCGACGCATATGGTTCTGCGCAAAGGCGCGAAGCTGATCAATCTCAAGGAATACGATGTCGATCCGGCCATTCTCGTTCCCGCCTGTTGTTCGGGCGCGACGACCGCGCACGGCTTTTCCATTCAGCGTCCCGAGACGGGCGATACGGTCGTGATTCAGGGACCGGGACCGCTCGGCATTTTCGCCGTTGATTTCGCCAAACGCGCCGGCGCCAAAAACATAGTCGTCATAGGCCGCGAAAGCATGCGGACCGATATCTGCCGGGAATTGGGCGCGACCCATATTCTTGACCGCAAAGCCCTCTCCGCCGACGACCGCATGGCGAAGGTCAGGGAATTGACCAACGGCCGGGGCGCGGATTACGTGTACGAATGCGCCGGGACCAATCCGGCGGTGCTTGAAGCGCTTGCCCTTGCCCGGCGCGGCGGGACCGTGCTCACGGCGGGCATCGCCGTGCCGACCGGCGAAATCGCCGTCGACTGGTTCCGCACAGTCAACCTCAAGAATCTCCGCATCCAGGGCGTATGGATTTCCGACACGCCCAATCTGCGCCAGTCTTTGGGCCTGGTGTTGGCTCAACCGTCCATTTACGCCAAGTTGATCACCCACCGCTACCGTCTGGACGAGGCGAATATTGCGCTGGAAGCGGTCGAACGCGGCGAGACGGTCAAAGCCGTTCTTGTTCCATAAAGAATATTCTTCGGCGCGGACGGGTGTCCCCGCCTTTCAATGAATGAACCACTGGAGGATTTGCAATGAAGAAATCGTTCACGATGTTTTTGGCCGCGGCGTTGCTGTTCGTCGCCGCCGTCAGCTTCGTCCCCGCCGGCGAAAAGATTGTTCTGAACATGGGCGACGTGCTCGCCGAAGAGCATCCGCATTCCAAAGCGTATTTGTACTTCGCCGAACGCGTCGACGCCTTGACCAACGGCGAAGTCGAAGTTCGCGTTTTCGTCAACTCCGCCCTGGGCGGCCAGCGCGATTTGCTCGAAGGCCTGAGCCTCGGCACCGTGCACATCGCCAAATCCATGACGACCCTTCTCTCCGCCTATGAACCGAAGATCCAGGTCTTCGACCTTCCGTTCATGTTCGCGGGACGCGAGCACCTGTATAAAGTCCTGGACGGCGAAGTCGGCAAATACTTCCTGCGCGAACTCTTGCCCCAGCACGGCTTCCTCGGCCTCGCCTACCTCGACGCCGGCGTCCGCTCAATCTACAACCGCACCCGTCCCGTCACCAAGCTTGAAGACGCCGCCGGCCTGAAACTGCGCGTTCCGGAAAGCCCGATCTTCACCGACTCGATGCAGGCATTCAAAATCCTCGGCACCCCGATGCCGGTCGGCGACATCTACACCGCCCTGCAAACCGGCGTTATCGACGGCGCGGAAAACTCCCCCATCTTCTACCACCTCCAGTCCCATTTCGAAGCCGCCAAATACTTCTCCTACACCGAGCACATGATGCCCCCGGACATCGTCGTCATGGACAACGAATTCTTCAAGACCCTGTCCGAAGAACACCAGAAAGCCATCCTCCAGGCGGCTGACGATATGGTCGAGTGGGAACGCAATGAATGGATGAACCTCGAAGAATCCACAATCGAAATACTGAAGCAGGGCGGCGTCGAGTTCAACGCCGTCGACCAGTCCGGCTTCCGCGAAGCGGCCAAGGGCGTGTGGGCCAAGTACGCCCCGATCATCGGCCAGGACATTATCGATCGGATCCAGGCTGAAAACAAGTAACGACGCACACCGCGTCCCGGCGCTCGCCATGCGCCGCTGGGACGCGTTTTTTATGTAAAGAGTGGAGGATGTGTCAATGAATGCGCTTTTTGCGGGGTTGCGCAAGCTGGAGAAGTGGATTCTGGTCTTGTTGATGACCCTGCTGATTATCGTATGTTTTCTTCAGGTCTGGTTCAGGCTGGTCGTGCAGGAACCGATTGCCTGGACGGAAGAGCTGGCTCGCTACGCGTTTGTCTGGCTGACGTTTATCGGCGGCGCCGCGGTCGTCGGCAACTGGGGGCATTTTCAAGTCGACTTTGTGCTTTCCTATTGCCCCGGATGGATGAAATTTCCCCTGCGCGTCATTAGCTATGTCGCTATCGCCGTCTTCGCGTACATCATGGTGTTCCACGGCTGGGAACTGCTGGAAAAAGTGTATCGGCAGAAATCCGCCGCCATGCTGATCCCCATGGCCTATCCCTACGCGGCGCTGCCGCTGAGCGGGATATTGATGATTGTTCACCTGGTTGAATTGCTTATCAAGGATTTCACACCGGCGGATGCGCGGGAGGCCCAGGCATGAGTTTGATCATATTCGGATTCCTCGCCGTGCTCTGCCTCCTGGGCGTGCCGGTGGCGTTTTCAATCGGCCTCGCGGCCGTCGCCGGAATTATGTACCGGGGCGGACTGCCGCTGACCGTCGTCGATCAGCGGATGTTTACCCAAATCGATTCGTTCGCCCTTTTGGCGATCCCGTTCTTCATCCTGTCCGGCAACCTGATGGATCGGGGCGGCATTTCCAACAAAATCGTCGCCTTCGTGTCCGACCTTGTCGGACATATCCGGGGCGGCCTGGCGATAGTCTCCGTCATCGCCTCCATGTTCTTCGGCGCCATCTCCGGTTCGGCCCAGGCGACCTCGGCCGCCATCGGATCGATCCTCATCCCGGCCATGGAAGAGAACGGGTACAAACGGAATTTCGCCGCGGCCCTGTCCGCCGTGTCCGGTCCGCTTGGCGTCATCATTCCGCCCAGCATTCCAATGGTCATCTACGCGTCGGCCGCCAACGTCTCCATCGGCAAACTGTTCCTGGGCGGATATATTCCGGGCGCGGTCATCGCCTTCGGCCTGTCGCTGGTTTGCATATCCTACGCGGTCAAGAACAATGTCGCCAAACAGCCGCGCGCGGCGCTCGGAAAATTGGCCCGCTCCTTCCTCGGCTCCTTTTGGGCGCTGATGATGGTCGTGATCATCATGGGCGGAATTCTCGGCGGCTTCTTCACCGCGACCGAAGCGTCGGTCGTCGCCGTCATTTACGCGCTGTTCGTCGGCAAATTCGTCTACCGCCAGTTGAAATTGCGCGATTTGCCCGCCATCTTTCTGCAAAGCGCGCTGGTGACGGCAGCCGTCATGTTCTGCGTCGCCTGCACAAATATCCTTGGCTGGATTCTGACGCTCGAGCGCATTCCGGCGGCGATCTCCTCCGCCATGCTGGCGCTCACGACAGACAAATACCTGCTCCTGATCCTGATGAACGTCATCTTCCTGTTCGTCGGCATGATTCTCGATACGACGCCCGCCATCATTCTCGTCGTCCCGATTCTTTTGCCGGTTGTGCAGAGTATCGGCATCGATCCGATCCACTTCGGCTTGATCACGGTCGCCAACCTCGCCATCGGCATGTCGACGCCGCCGGTGGGCATAACGCTCTTTGTCTCGTCGGCCATGTCGGGCGTGCCGATGTCGCGGATGATCCGGCCGCTCATTCCGTTCTGGATCATCATGTTCCTGTTCCTGGTTGTGCTGACGTACATTCCCGCCATCACCATGTGGATTCCGAATCTGGTCATGTAGGGAATTCCATACTCCACCCCTCTATCGTCATGATGCGCAGGCATGCCGCGTGCGCATCGTGACGAAGGGTTTTGTTTTTGATCGAGAGCCATAGGAGCGACACCAATGGACAATGCCCCGGAAACCATCGCCATTCGCGGCGTTCACATCGCTGTGCATCGCTACAATACAATCATCGTGGGTACGGGCGCGGCGGGCCTGAACGCAGCCGAGTACCTGCACAAGCACGGGCAAAAAGACATCGCCCTCGTAACCGAAGGCCTGGCGCTGGGCACGTCCAGAAACACCGGATCCGACAAGCAAACCTACTACAAACTCACGCTTGGCGGCGATGCGGAGGACAGCGTGCGCAAGACCGCCGAGACGCTGTTCAACGGCGGCGCGATGGACGGCGATATTGCGCTCGCCGAAGCGGCGTTGTCGGCGCAGTGCTTTTTCCGCCTGGTCGATCTCGGCGTTCCGTTTCCAAACAATCCGTACGGCGAATACATCGGCTACAAAACCGACCACGACCCGGTCAACCGCGGCACATCGTGCGGGCCGTTGACCTCGAAGTACATGACCGAGCGCCTTCTCGCGGCGGTGACCGAACGGGGCATTCCCCTGTTCGACCGCCATCAGGCGATAGAACTGTTGGCGCAACCGGACGAAAACGGCGGCAAACGCGCCGTCGGCGTTCTGGCGCTGAATCTCGACGCGCTGGACAATCCGGACACGCGCTACGTCCTGTTCGCCGCACAAAACGTCATCTACGCCACCGGCGGCGAAGCGGGCATGTACGAAGCATGCGTCTATCCGCCCAGCCAGACCGGCTCCACCGGCGTCGCGCTCCGCGCCGGCGTCAAAGGGAAAAACCTGACCGAGTCGCAGTACGGCATCGGATCAATCAAATTTCGCTGGAACCTGTCCGGCACCTATCAACAGGTTCTGCCCCGGTATGTTTCAACCGACCAAAACGGGGAGGACGAGCGGGAGTTCATGAATCCGTATTTTCCGGACGATGAAAAACTGCTTGCCGCGATTTTCCTCAAAGGCTATCAATGGCCGTTCGATCCGCGAAAAATCGCGGACCACGGATCGTCACTCATAGATATTCTCGTGTATCACGAAATCATGTTCAAGAACCGGCGCGTCTTTCTCGACTATCGCAGGAACCCCTCCCGCGCCGAAACGGGCGGCATGATGGACTTCGGCAAGCTGGTGCCGGAAGTGCGCGAGTATCTGGAAAATTCCGGCGCGCTTCTTCCGACTCCAATCGAACGCCTCGGACACATGAATCCGAAAGCTATCGATCTGTA
The DNA here is from genome assembly GCA_036770065.1 of Planctomycetota bacterium. Lineage (GTDB taxonomy): Bacteria > Planctomycetota > SZUA-567 > SZUA-567 > SZUA-567 > JAJBSZ01. Next base: position 4,616 of record DAIPJX010000003.1, on the reverse strand, counting down.
CGCGGAGAACGGCATCGATCTCGCGTCCGAGCTTCTCGAAATCGCCGTCTGCGCCCAGCACAACAACGGCGGCCTGTCCGCCGACAAATGGTGGCAGTCGAACATTCTCCGCTTCTTCCCCGTAGGCGAAGTGAACGGCTCGCACGGCGTGTATCGCCCGGGCGGGTCGGCGCTCAATTCCGGGCAGGTCGGAGGCGTGCGCGCGGCGCAGTACATTCTGGCGCGCTCCATGGGCGATGCGCCGACGGGCGACGCGCTCGCGTCCGCCTGCGGCGCTCAACTCGAATCCGCCATTTCGTTCGGCGAGGACGCCTTGGCGCGCGGCGCTTCGACAGACCTGACGGCGGAACGGGCGGATATTCGACGCCGCATGTCGCTGCACGGCGCGCATATCCGCTCGGCGGAAGGAGCAAGGACCGGTCTTCGCGAAGCGCGGGAACAGTTGGAAAAATTGAACGGAGCCGGCATCGGGAAACCGTCCCATTTGCGTTCGCTCCATCAATTGCGCGATTTGGCCGTGTGCGGCATTGCCTATCTGGCCGCAATCGGCAATTATATCGAACAGGGCGGCAAGAGCCGCGGTTCGTATTTGATTCATGACGCAAGCGGACAAAAGCCGGAGCCGTCGCTTCCCGATGTCTTCTCTTTCGCTCTCGACACGGACGGAAGGGCGACGCGCATCCAGGAAACGGAATACGCCGGGGGCGATTGCGGATTCGTCTGGCGCGAAGTCAGGCCAATGCCGTCGGGCAACGACTGGTTCGAAAATGTCTGGAAGTCCTGCCTTGCGGGAGAGAATTTCGATTAACCGGATGTGATTTCCGGAAGACGGGACTATGGCGAATATTAAACAGGTCGCGAAACTGGCGGGCGTTTCCACCAGCACCGTGTCACGAACGTTGTCGAACAAAATCCCCGTGGGCGACGCGACCCGCGAACGCGTGCTCACGGCGGTGCGCAAACTCGGCTATCGCCCGAACATGATGGCGAAGGGGCTGAAGGAAGGACGCAGCAACACCATAGCCCTGATCGTTCCCGACTTGATCAATCCGTTTTTCCCAAAACTGGTCAAGTGCATGGAACATTGCGCGCTGGAGCACGGCTACTATCTTATCCTGTGCGACAGCGGCGGCGACGAAGATCTGGAAAAGCGGTACGTCGAGTCCATGCACTCCCACTACGTCGACGGCGTTTTGTATATCTCCGTCGTCAAAGGGGACGAACGCGCCCGCATGCTCAAGGAGCAGGGCGTTCCGATCGTCGTCGTGAACCGAAAATGCGACGTCGGCGTGCCCTGCGTCAGCAACGACAACCGCCACGGCGCGTTCACCATCATCGACTACCTGGTCAAATGCGGGCACCGGAAAATTTCGTGCCTGGCGGCTCCGCTTCGCTCACCGCACTACAAGCAACGCTACCGGGGATGTCTTGACGCGTTCGCCGCCCACGGGATTGACGATTTTGAAAAATATCTGGTGGAGGACGTGCTGACGGCGGAACAGGCGTACGAGGCGACAAAAACGCTGTTGTCCCGCCCCGACCGCCCGACGGCGATTTTCACCTTTATCGACTTCATGGCGATCGGCGTCTACAGCGGCGTGAGCGAATGCGGCCTGTCCGTGCCCGACGACGTATCGGTCGCCGGATTCGACAATATCAGCATTTCCGCCCACATGATTCCTCCGCTCACCACCTACGAACATCCGGTCGAAGAAATCGCCGACCGCGCGGTGAAGGAACTTCTCGGCGTCATCAACGGAACGAACCGGGAGGGAGCGTCGTTTCACGAACTGAGCGGTTCGCTGGTTGTTCGCAAATCGGTCAAATGCATACAAGAGAAAGGATGCATGGCATGAATAAAGTCAATATTTTCGAAATTGAAGGCATGGAACTGCCGGCCGGCCGCCGCACCCGCGTGGTTTTGGGCGACAACGGCGCGATGAAAGGCGATTTGTTCTGCCAGGGCTATGTGGTGATTTATCCGGACGGCGGCATTCCCGATCACGTCCATGAGACAGTGGAGAGCTACACCATTCTCGAGGGCGAGGGCGAGATGACGGTCGACGGCGAGACGGTTCGGGTGAAAAAGGGCGATTGCATTTTCGTCGAAAAGAACCAGCGCCACGCGCTTCACAACACGGGAAGCGCGGACATGCACATGATGTTCGTGTATGCGCCGAAGATCGTGGTCGACCACTGGGCGGAGGAAATGTCGGGAGAACTGAAATGAACGAACGCACAGCCATCGTCACCGGCGGTTCGCGCGGCATCGGCTACGGCATAGTCAAACAGCTTCGCGAAGACGGCTACCGCGTCGCCATCCTCGACGTCAACGATCCCGGGCAATACAAAAACGAGCTTCTCGCCCTCGGGACGGCGGGGAAGGACTGGGCGTATTACAAGGGCAGCATATCGAGCGCGGAGGACAGGAAGGACTTTGTCGCGCAAACGGTCGACATGTGGGGCGATATCGACGTGCTCGTCAACAACGCCGGGGTTGCGCCAAAAATTCGCCGCGATATGATGGAGATGACGGAGGACGCGTTCGACTTCGTTATGGACATTGTCCTGAAGGGCACCATGTTCATGACGCAGGAGGTGGCGCGACGCATGCTGGAGCAACCGGTGAAGGGGAGAAAGCGGGCGACCATTGTTTTCGTCACATCGTCCAACGCCGCCGTCTCCAGCCCGTACCGGGCCGAATACTGCATGGCGAAGGCGGGGCTGTCGGCGCTGTCGCGGGTGTATGCCGACCGTCTGGCGCGAGCGAACATACTGGTGCATGAAGTGCGGCCCGGATTCATCGAGACCGACATGACGAAGGTTGTGCATGAAAAATACAGCGGGGTGATTGCGGAAGGCGACTGCCCCATAACCCGCTGGGGAACGCCCGAAGACGTGGCGCTGGCGGTATCGGCGCTGGTCAGCGACAAGTTCCTGTATACGACCGGCAATTATATCGATGTGGACGGCGGTTTTCATATTCAGACGCATGACAAAAAGGAAAGAGTGGAATGATCGTATACGAAAAAGACTGCAAAACGGAAACGCTTCCCAATGGCGCGACCCGCACCATCAAGGGGTATATCGACGATCTGATGCTGGTGGAAATGGTGTTCCCCAAGGGCGCGGTCGGCGCTCCGCATTCGCATCCGCATCGCCAGCTCGGATACGTGGTGAAGGGAAGCTTCGAAGGGGTTGTCGCCGGCGAAAAAGCGGTGCTCAAAGCGGGCGACGTCTACTATACGCTGGAAAATCAGGAACACGGCATGGTCGCGCTCGAGGACGGCAGCGTGCTTCTGGACGTGTTCACGCCGAAGCGCGAGGATTTTCTGAAATAGATCGCGTCGGGGTTTGACGCTGAGTAAAAAGTGCTGCCCAACGTTCTTGCGACGTTGGGCAGTGTTAACGAACACAGCCCAACATTTCAAGCATGTCGGACTGTATTCATTGCACTTCATCGTTCATAGTCGTTTATCAATCCTCATGACAGCATGAGGTCGCATCCCGGCACAATTGATCGGCAATGTATATCGCCGCGCATACGTCTTCCTTCGTGACCGGATGGGGCATGTTGTGAATCGTCTCGCCCTCGGCGCAGGCGGCGGCGGCGACGGCCATGATTTTTTCCCGGGTCGGATCGACAATGCCAAGCTCTTCAAGCGTGACCGGCAACCCCAAATCCATGCAAAAATCACGCACTATGCAAAACTCCTCGTCCGGCGCGCGCGAGAGAACCATATGCACCAGCGTGCCGAACGCGACTTTCTCGCCATGCAGCATGGCGTGCGTTTCTTCAAGCACGGTCAGGCCGTTATGGATCGAATGCGCCGCCGCAAGCCCGCCCGACTCAAAGCCGACGCCGCTCAAATACGTGTTCGCCTCGATAACCGCGTTCAAGTCGGGCGTGACGAACTGGTTCTCGACCGCGATTTTCGCCCTGGCGCCATGGGTGAACAGAATATTGCGACACGTCTCCGCAATGGCGAGCGCGGTCTCGGAACACGTTCCTCCCGCAATGGAGACAGCGCCCGAATCATAGCAGGCCTTGGCCTCATAGTACGTCGCGAGCGCATCGCCCATGCCGGCGACCAGCAAGCGGGGGGGCGCTTCGGCGATGACTTTGCTGTCCATCAGGATAATGTCCGGGTTGGACTTGAGGCCCAGGTATTTGTCGAAGCTGCCGTTGTCATGATAGAGCACGGAGAGCGCGCTGCACGGCGCGTCGGACGATGCGGCGGACGGTGCAATCGCAACCGGCAGATCGAGAAAATAACTGACCGCCTTGGCTGTGTCCAACGTTTTGCCGCCGCCGAGGCCAACGACAAGATCACAGCCGGATGCGCGGACGTCGGCGCAGATGGCGTCCACTTCCCTCTGGCTGCATTCGCCGCCGAATTTCCGCAGTTCGAGTTTCAATCCTTTTCCGTCGAAGCTGTTGCGTATGGCGGTTTCGAGTTTTTTCATGGCCGAATTGCCGGCAATCACGTACACGCCGGTTTTCGCGAGAAACGCGACCTGATTGTACAAATCTTCAAGAATGCCCGCGCCTTGAACATATTGCAACGGCGACCGGATAATGGTTCGCATAGCCTGGTTCCTTTCATAAAAAGATA
>DAIPJX010000193.1:0-4770 GCA_036770065.1 Planctomycetota bacterium | reverse complement strand
TGAAGTGCGCAGTCCGGTCTGGATGGTCTCGGCAAGCATCTTCTCCATGCCGTCGTCGCCGACCATCTTCCGCCAGCGCGTCATCGACGTGGGATGGATGGGCATTTTATGCTCGAAGTACTTCATGCCGCAGAAATACTGCCACTACGGGGTATTTGATGCCGCCAGTGCGCGCATCAACTCGCGCGCCTCCGACTTCGAAACGCCCGTGTCCGCAATCTGACGCGTTAAACCATCCGCCGAAGGAGACAACCGGACCGGCAGCGCATCCTCAAGCAAAAGGCGACGGAACTCCGACAGCTCAACCGGCGCCTCTTCAACCCCTTCTTCCGTCAACAACGCGGCCTGACCGTCAACGTCATTCCGAGCCGCGCCCTCCCGCGCCTGATCCACCGCTTCCGGTTCTTCAGGCGCCGACGTCAGAACGCTTTCCTCGACCGTTCCCTCGCCGGATGTTTCAATATGCGATTCAATCCAGCTCTTGTCGCCTACCTTGAGCGTCACCACCGCATCGGCAAAATTGCCCCTGATGTCTTCGCCCCGAATAATGACCTCGTACGATCCGCGTATTTCCAGCTCCGGCGTGCAGGTGAGCGAGAATGTGTTCGGATCAAATTTGATCCAGTCGGGAAGCGGACTACCGTCCGACATCCTCGCCGTATACGACAACCTCTGGTTGGGCTGGCTGTGAATAAACAACCCGTCCGGCAAATTGAAGTCATGACGCTCGCCGACCTCGACCCAACGCTGATCGATGCCGCCCTCCAATGTCCAGCGGTCTATCGAAAAATCACGCCATTCTTTCATCTTTTCGCGGAAATTGGCGAAACTGCCGTTAAGCGTGTTTTTGGAATGCTCGGCCGCGTCCTTGACGTTTTCCACCACCGGCGGTTCGGACAAGTCCGGAAGCCCCGTGTTTGTCTGACCGGGATAATCCCCGTCGGGATTGGGCACGACCGGATCCGGGGTCTCAAAGACGGGCGGCGGGGATTTGGTATAGTCAATATGTATGGTAAGCGTCGCCGTCGCTGTAACGCCCTTTGAATCAACAATAGTATAGGTGATAACGTCCTGCAAGCGGTCTCCGGACAGCAAGGCGGCAACATCCGGATGGTTCGGGTTTATGACATAGGTGAACGTCCCGTCCGCATTCATCGTCAGCGTGCCGTACATGCCCGTCAATCCCGACGGATTGTCGACCGAGATAGTAACGCCGTTGCGGCTGTCGGGATGCGAATCGTTCGTCAAAATATTGCCGCTCACGCTGCCGGTTTTGACGTCGAGCATGGAAATCGACGCCTCGTCGTTATTCGCAACCGGATTGTCGTCGACCGGCATGACGCTGATGCGGATCTGAATGGTGTCGTCGCTATAGCTCGAATTGCCGCCGTGCTTGTTCCCGTCGACATCGACGCGTTCGAAATTGACCGGCTCACGCGTGCCGAGGGGCGAATCGGAATTGACCGTTTCCGCCAGCCTGACCGTGAGCGAGGGCGGGACGCCGTTGTAGTCCTGGGCGGGCTGGAAGCGAATATACGTGTCTTTCTGGAGGAACAGGCCGTTCGCATCGGTGCATTGGCCAATATCCTTCCATGTTGTTCCGTCGAGATATTGCCACTTGCCCTCCGTCGCCGCATTCGCCGGATTGTCAATGATCACGATACCATGGAAATCATCGACCGGAACCCACAAATCGCCGGTATCTTTCGGATCGTCAAAACGCCCGACGAACAAATCATCGATTTTTTGACCGTTGTTGGCGTTCGAAGAAACGTCTTCGGGAATAGGATTCAATGGTATGGACGAGTGCGAGGGGTCCGTATCCTCCGGCGCGAAATTCATTCCGAGAATGCGAATCGTCAGATTCAGCGCATCATCGGAATACAACGTGGTCCCGCCGCGATTGGCCGCGCCGACGTTAATCCCCGTTGCCTCATTGGCCGGGAGCGCGGCGCCGGAATCGGCGTTCGCGTCCGTCTCGGCCAGAACGACGGTCAAACCGGGAACGTCCCCGTTAAAGGTTGGATCGGTGACTATAAAGCGAAGCTGCGCATCCTTGTCAAGGTACAGGCCGTTCGTATCGCTTTGCGCTCCGATGTTCACCCATCCGCCGCCCGTATTGTACTGCCATCTGCCTTCCGTCGTCGCGCCATTGCCGATAATGACGATGCCGGCAAGCGTGTCGGAACCGTTTTGGCGTCCCGCATCGTTCGGATCCTCGTACCGGCCGCCGAACAGCTCGCCCACGGTTTTGCTTGGCATCTGGTTGTTCGCCGTGCCCATGGGCGTGGACGGGAGCATTACTTCCGTACCCGGATCTTTCGCCACCGGCGCGTCGTTGACCGGAGTGACGGCAATCTCAAGCTTGAGAATTTCGCCGCCAAAACTGGTCGATCCGCCGTGATTCGCGCCGGCGACATTGACCGTCTGGCCTGTCGTCGTCGGAATCGCCGGGCCGGTGGTGTTGTCGGTGCCGCGCGTTTCGACGAACCGGACATCGAGCGTGGGCGGGGCGCCGTTGTAATTGCCGACCGGCTGGAAGCGGACAGAGGCGTTTTTGTCGAGGAACAACGCGGTCGCGTCGCTCCGCACGCCGATATTCACCCACTGGCTTGTGCCTGTGTCATAATACTGCCATGACCCCTGAGTGGCCGCATTGGCCGCGTTGCCGACAACGACAACGCCCGTGAAACTGTCGGAACCGCCGTCCCACCAGTTAAAGTCCGCCGTGTCGTCGAAACGGCCGCCGAACAGCGAATCAATCGTCTCGCCCGCATTGGAGCCGCTTGCGATGTCTTCCGGAACCGGAGACGCTGTGAAATTGCCCGCCCCGCCGTCCTCCGGCGAAGCGTTGTTGCGATTGACGTAGCCTTTTATTTGTATTGTGTTGATTGAGTACTGCGTCGTGTCGCCGCGCCAGTTGACGTTGACTGCGGCTCCCGTCAAGTATGTCGCGTGCGACGGCGAATCATTGTTTTGATCCGTCTCAACCAGAACCACGGTCAACTCCGGTACAGCGCCGGTGTATGTGGCGTTGCCGACAAAGCGAATTTCCGTGTCCTTGTCGAGATAAAGGCCGACTCCGAAGGTAAGCGGCGATCCGACGGTTTGCCACATGTTGGCGTTATCCTTATACTGCCACGTCCCTTCCGTCGTCGTGGGATTGTTGACAATGACAATGCCTGCCAACGCGTCGACTGGATTGCCCTGTCTGCCCGCATCATTCGGGTCGCTATAGTGGCCAGCGAACAAGTCGCCGACTGTCTGGGACGGCCATGTGCCGGTCGAAACATTGCCGTCCGGCATTGTGACGCTTATGCCGGGCGCAACCACCGGCGCGTCGTTGACCGGGTCGACGGTAATGCCGATATTCACGGTATTGCCGGAATAAATGGACGTGCCGCCAACCGCCGCGCCCGACGGAACCGTGTCGCCTGTCGTCAGGGTGAGAGTGCCGGACGGCTCGTCGCCGTTCGTCGTCTCGACAATGCGGACGGTGAGGGAGGGCGGGACGCCATTGTAATCAGTCACCGGATTGAAGCGGATGTTGACGCTGGCATCAAGGAACAAGCCGTCGGTGGAACCGGAACGCGCGCCGATATCGACCCAGTTGGTTCCGTCGAAATATTGCCATGTTCCTTCCGTCGCCGCATTCGCCGTATTGCCGACGACGAGAATGCCGGCAAAAGAGTCGGGAGTTTTTGCGCTGTGCGCGCCGTCGTCGTTCGGATCGCTGAAGAGCGGTCCGATCCACGTGCCTATGTTCTGGCCGGCATTGGAATGATCGTCCTCGTTCATGTGGCCAAGATCGACTGGCGTCGTGTCGTTGATCACCGGCGCGTCGTTCACCGCATTGACGGTGGCGCCGAGGGTAATGCTGTTGGCGCTGTAGAGACTGGTTGCGTCGCGATTGGCCGCGGTCACGTTGTACCCGCGTTGTCCGTTCGTGTGGGTGACCGCAGTGCTGGTGATGTCGCCGTTCGCGTTGTTCTCGACCAGATAGGCGGACAATGCGGGCGCGGTGCCGTTGAAGTTGGCTGCCGGCTGGAAGCGAAGCTGCGTGCCGGCGGCGAGGAACAAGGCGTTTGCGTTTGAGACTGCGCCGACATTGGTCCAGGCGGTTCCGTTCCAGTACTGCCACATTCCTTCGGACGTGGCGTTGTTTTGATAAATCATGACGCCGGCGAACGAATCGCCGCCGGAATTGCTGGATGCGTCATTCGGATCGGTGAAGAAGCCGCCGAATATGTTCCCCACCGTATCGCCGGGGTTGGCGGCGGTGGTGTTGGAAACATCCTCGTTGACGGACGGCAGGGTCGTGTTTCCGTTCGTTCCGCCGTTGGCCAGCGGCTGATCGTTCACCGCCCTGACGTTCAGCGTGAGTTGAATCGAGGTCTGGCTGTAAATGTCGGTCGGATCGTACGTGCTGACGTCGACCGTTGTCGCGTTGCCGGGCAACGTCGCCGTGGGCGTCGTCTCCGGCGCGCCGGTAATCGTTTCTACCAGCTTGACCGTGAGTTCGGGCGCCGCGCCGTTGTAGTTGGCCGCCGGGCTGAACCGGATAAGCGTGCCGCCGTTCAGATACAATGCGGTCGCGTCGGTGCGCGCGCCGATATTGACCCATGAACTGGAGCCTGTGTCGTAATACTGCCATTCGCCGACGGCGCTGCCGCTCGACAGGTTGTTTGTAATGACAATGCCCGCGAAGCTGTCGGCAGGGAAGGCCTGGCCTGTATCGCCCGAATCGCCGAAGCGGCCGCCGAACAAATC
>DAIPJX010000012.1:0-17712 GCA_036770065.1 Planctomycetota bacterium | reverse complement strand
GCTTCCCCGGTGGTTTCGGGAATGCATTTCCTGGGTGAATCCGGAAACGGAAACCATGAATTCCGTGCAATTCCGGAGTGTTGGAATAAGCGCGGGAATCTTTGGCAGCGAAAGATTCGTTGACAACAGAAGATTAAGTCCCCGGGCTTTGCAGTCACTTGAAAAATCTCCCACCTCCGGATGCAAAAACGGTTCCGACCAATGAATGAAGCTGATGGTGTCGAACCCTATATGAACGGCTTTGTCGAGAATCCGGTTGAACGTTTCCCTCGACATGACGTTGCCTGGAATGTTTTCCGGGGTTCGAAACCTGCGGGAACAGTTCATGCAACTGATATTGCATGAATCCACAAGGCCCACAATAACGGCTTCCCCCGGTTTGGGACGCGTCGGCGTGAACGTCCAGGCGTCGCTGTCGGCACTGCCGACCGCCCGGGAATATTCAATGGATTCGTACCCGAGTTTTTGACAGACACGCCGCATACAGTCCACTTGGTTGCGCTGTTCATGCGCCAGTATGACGATTGGGTTTTGGCCAAGATGGGTCGCCGACGGAAATTCCACGGGAACATCAAAAACCCGCGTGTCGCTTTTAACGGGATTGGAATCGAAAAAACAGAGGATATTTACTTTGTCGACCTTATTCCTTTGTAAAAACGCGAAAGTCTTGCCGCCAAAGTTTCCCGCGCCGTAAATGATAATTTTCCGATTGGAATCGCGAATTTGTGCGATCGGACACTCCATGGCGTTTTTCTCCTGTATCATGGCGATTCCGGCATCGTGCGCCATATCGCTGAAGCGGCGTTCTATCGCCGGGAGGAACTGTAGCCAAGTTCCCGATTCAGTTTGTCAAGACCCATTTTGACGAACCGCTCTTCCAGCTCGTCGTTCCACAGTGAAAACAGCTCTTCCGTCCGGAAAACATACCTCTTCACCCAAGGATCTTCGCGAACCGTTTTCAACGCCGCGAACGCCTCTTCCGAACCACAACCGCTTGCGCTTGCGATTGCATTCACGGAATCGACTGCCCGGCGTTCATCCGGAGAGATCAGTTCTTCAAACCGAACCACGTGAAGCGAGTCAAGATTGCCCGCAAACTCGAGCATTCTATTCCTGACGTTCCACATCATCCCGGATGACATGAAATCCAAAATATCGCGGGAAGTCAAATCATTCGCTTCCCTCATATGCTCTTGCGACGCTTTTTGATACGCGTATGACACCACGGCGTGCCGCAAATCGCGGAGCGCCAGCATTGTCGACTTGTCGCCCGCGATGCTCCGCATGGACTCCATGCCGACGACGCCGAATAGAAACTGCCCCGGCAAAACCAATTCGCATTGCGCCGCATAGGGTAGAACAATCGCCTTGAGATCGAGAGAACATATTTCGCATAAGGGATGCCGATAACGATGATCCAGGAAAAATTCTTTTTGCGCAATCACCTCGCAATCCTGAAATCCCAATGCGGTAAAAATTTTGGAGACAAGAAACCGCTCGGCCATTTCAACGGACGTCGCAAATATCCTTGGCGATTTGGGATTGCCCTCCGGTTTGACAAAGCACCATTTCCCGGATGCCGTCCGTTCCAGAGCATCCCGGTTGTATTCGACCAAAGGATCGCCGTTCCCGGTAACCTGCGTCAATGTCTCGTCGCGTTTCATCGTTGCGGCGCGAAGTTCCTTGACATCCCGGTACAATTCAAAAAGAACATCCATGAAAAACAAATCCTTGGGACTTGGTTCATGCGGGAGCGCCATCGAACACGCTCTCTTCTCAAAGCTTTTCTTGTATCCGGGAACGATTTCATCCATCGCGTCGATATTTGACGTTATTATCTTCTCGGTTTTCTTTCTTATCGAATCGAATCCTCTATTGTCAAACGCCTGTATAAGTTTATTTTTAAAAACATTGCTTTCCACCGGATCATGCCGCCCTATCGCCGTCAGATGCGACAGCCACGGAACAACCGCATCAGGGAGGCGGGGGTTGGCCCGCCCGTATTTCCTGCTTAAACCATCTATGGCGATGTCGAATATGGAGAAGCAGTCATCGAGCATGTCGCCGTTCTTAAGAAAATCGCGATCGTAAAGTCGAAAAATCACGTTCTCGGAACCGCATATTTCGCGAACGCTCCCGCAGTAGTCGACTATATCCCAATTTACGCTTAGCGAAAAACCCAAAAAATCCTTCCAGGATCGTAAAAGCCGCCTGTCATAAGCGTGTGGGGGACACTTGGGCTTAGTTATTTGATTATAACGGGACTTCATCAAGTCGTCTTGCCGGCGAATGTAATAGATCACCTTAACCGCAAAGTCAGGAAAGACGGATCGAATCGCTTCGATGCCTCCCTCGTTCACAATATCGCCGATATCGAACAGATGGCGCTCCCAGCTTAACATCACCGTTTTTGCGTTTTTTCCCTGTATTTCATTTCTTAGCTCATGCCATAACTCCGGCTTTCGTTCTTTAAAAAGAGAACGGTGCGTCATGTACATATCGCGGCCGGTTTCCGGATAGCAGAAAGCATGTTGATCCAACAACGCTTCGGAATTATTCGCACAAAATGCCTGCAACGCGGTCGTCCCGGTTTTTGGACCGCCGAGGTGTAAATACAGGGTTTTACCCATCGCAATTTCCCTTCCGCACATTCGTTTTACTCCGCGACGCGGCAAAAGCCGCCGTTTGCCTCGCCAATTCCACTCGTTCCCCGCGCCCTCCTGATTGGCGCAGGCAATAAGGTCGAGGCAGGGTTCCCTGGCAAAGCACAAGCATTGCGTTACGAGCGCGGATATCCCAACTTTTCGTTCAATTCGTGATAGCCGAATCCGTCAAAATAAAACTCCACTTCTTCGTCCCAAATATCGCCAAAATCCGGCGAAAAAACATAGTGCATGGCCGGCGACTTCCGGCTTCCACGAATTGCCGCGTCAATGGCCTCCGCAGCGAACCCGGTCGCTTCGGCGAGCGCATCAACGGAAGGCCTTCTTTGTTCGCTGTTATCCGAGATCAAATCTTCGAAACGGACAACTGTCGCATGGGGGTATATGGCGGCCGATTCAAACACTTGCGTACAGAATCCCGGGTAATTCTGCAAGAAGAACACCAACTCTTTTTTGGTCATCGCCCGCAATTCAGCGCCCGGATCTTTCTTGAGCCGTTCGAAATGCCAGTACGCATACAACGCATCCTGCACCCTTCGGACAACCAAAAGCGGTTTTGCCGTCCCAATGGCGTTCCGCATTATCTCGGTCGACAAATGCCCTAAAAGATATTGCCCCGGGAGAACCAGGAGCGATTGCTCCTTATACGGCAGCTCGATCTTTTTTCCCGCTCTTTGCACTTTCGTTTCGAAGGGCTGGCCGCGATAGTCGCGGATGCAATAGGCATAGGACATAACCCCCGAATCAACGAATCCCAACTCGTCAAGAATCGAGCCGAGGATGAATAATTCCACATCCTGCACGGAGGTGGCGAAAACGCGGCGGGCATCCGCTTTTGCCTTCCCGGCGTTTCGCGTAAAGCATAATGCGCCGGAATCCGACTTATGCAATGCCAGCTTTCCTTCGTCATTCCAGGGTACTGGAAAATAGAGAGGTTCCGAATTGTCGCCTTGCGCTTGCACGATGCTGTTATGGAGTGAGCAAAAAGCCTTTTCATCGCGCCTTCTCGCATCATCCAGCAACAGCTCCAACCGGAAGGTTTCCGACAAATCCATTTCGATTTCGGGATAATCCAGGGAAAAATCGTCCTGGGAGAACAAGTCTCCGTATCCCGGGATTAGCGTACGCCATTGTTCATCGATTTTCCGCAGCGATCTGTCCGCCGCGGGGGTGATGCGATTGTACTTCTCCCTTTGCGCCTCTTTCATTACATGGTTGAGCCGTTTGAAATACGACCATGAAGTATCCTCCCAGTAAACATCCCGTATTTTTTGCAGGATGGGGAACGATTCATTATTCGTAAATCTCTCGTTCAGTCTTGTTCCGCACTCGTACAGCGACGGATCTATTCCGACAATCCGCAACGTTTCCTTTAGCGTATCAATTTTTTTATCCGAACTGAAAGCGCGAAACACCAGTTCGTCTTGAGAAAATTCACTCATGAGCATTTGAAAAAAGGATACGGAATTTTGAATATTCGGCGAATTCAACAAAAATTCCGAATAATCCAAATCTTTCAAAAAGAAATCGGCTTTCACCAAGGCCTTGGTGCGTTGAGAGAATACCGACTTGGCGAATTCATCCAGTCTTCGGACATAATAGATGATTTTTATGGAATAATCGGAAAACTTCTCTCTCAGAAAATTCGCCCACCCCCCCTTGAGTTCGTATCTGCCGAAATTTCCCATCAACTCTTGCGAAACAAGCACGTCCGCGGAAGGATAGCGATCCGCCTCTTCCCGAAGCTGCGCCCACATGCGACTCGGGAATTTTTCCGTCGGGTTGTCTGTCTGAAGATACCCATACCAGCCGCCGTTCTGCCGAAGAGTCCTCTTGCTGAAGAGTTCCGACTGCCTTTGCACAATGTATCCATTTTCATAAACGCACCCGGCAAAGGGATAGTATACGCCGTGCCTTTTTAAAAGATCCCATCTATTGAAATAAAAGAAACTCTGAATGGACTTGGAACCTGTTTTCGGGGATCCGAGATGCAAATACATGGTTTTTTTACCGCCCATATCCACTTCCTCCGTCGTCGACATCGGGATGTCGTCATTCTTCCCGCAATTTATGAATTTTTATTTTTACGCTCACCGTCATTTGAAAACGCCGCCGCCAAATCCGCGAGCGTCCGCAGCCGCATGATGCCGTTCGACGGGATGGCGTGTTCGAATTCCTTTTCCAGCGCCAATATCAATTCGATGTGTTTCATCGAATCCCATCCCTGGGTTTTGTCGAGGCCGCCGCGCTCCAGTTCGTCCTCGTCGACGCCCAGGACCTTGGCGCAGACTTCTATTATCCGCATGTTTTTATTCAGGCGGCGGCTCTTCGCCCTGCCGTTGGCCGCCTGGGCGTTGACGTTGTCGCGGAGTTTGAGCCATTCCGGCGGAGAGTATTTCTCTTTCGGGTGAATTCGCCAAACGCCGTCCGCCTGCTCCTTCATGCCGGCGTCGGCGAAGATTCCTTGCGCCGGAGCGTTCCTGTCCGTTTCGACAACCATGCCGTCAAGACGCCGCCAGCCGCGCGCCGCCGCCCGGGAAATCGCCCAATGAACAAGGGGAATCTCTATTCCCCGGCCAAGCACGCGGCAGGAAAGAAGAAAGAGATCCACCTCGCCGGCCGCATCGCCATCGGGACGAAGAACCAGCACTCCGACGTTTTCCTGCGCCGAATACTTGTCCCGCAAGCCAATCACCACGACATCCGCGCCGTTTTTCGCCAGCATCCTCAGGTCGCGGCGGGAATAGCGTTTGCCGGTGGTGTTGAACTGATTGGTCTTTTGGCACAACTGTTCCGCGCGCGCGAGATTATTGTCCGCCAGCGGATTGAGGTAAACGTGCAGCCCGAGGCTTGCGTAAAAGGCGTCCAAATCCACCGCCCGCGCTTTTTCCTTTTCAAGCTTCGCCCTGCCCTCGACGTTGCCGGCGCGCAGCAAATCCTCGGCCGTCGCCGGCAATTGCGCCAGCCACGGACACGACGACAAGGCGGCGGTGAATCCCGCGGTGTCGACGGGCAACTCCAGCACCTTGACCTGCGGCAAGGCCTGGCGCATCAGCGCCCGCTCAACCGGATTGTCGTCGATGAACAACACGGACGACAGGCCGACGTTCAATTCCGCCGCGATTTCCTTGACATACTCCCACTTCGGGCGCCAGCCGATGCGATGCGCCGCCAGGTCGGCGGTGCGGATCGCCATGCCGTCCAGCGAATTCATCGCGGCGAGCGCGGCGGCGGGATCGTTCTTGCTGCACACGGCCAGCAGCATCCCGCGTTCGCGCAGGCGTTTCAACGCCAGTTGAAAATCCCTGTACGCGTTCCCCGGATAATCGCCGCCGATATCAAGTCTCGCCGCGCCGTCTTCGCCGAGGATGCCGCCCCACAGCGTGTTGTCGAGGTCGGTGACGATCACCCGCGCGCTGTTGCCGGTCATGGCGACGACATATCCGGCCCAATGCCCGGCGACAAGCCTGGACATCCGTTCCGACAACGTGAAACGTCCCATATAGCGAAGCCGTCCGTCAGCCGCTTTTTCGCCCGCGGCGGCGGCGAGCGCGGCCGGGTTTATCCAAATGACCCGCTCCAATCCGCCAAGGCGTTTTTTGAAGATGTCGTTCGCTGCCGTGAAAAGATCCTCCATTCCGAAGGCGGCGGCGTCGAGCGGAGCGAAGCGGTGGATGATGAGCCAGCCGCCGTTGCGCGCCGCCCAGTCGGCGATGGCGTCGGCCTGGTCGGCGACGGCGGCCAGGAGCGCTTCGGCCTGCGACGGATCGAGGCTCACTTGCCCGGCGAGGTCTTCGAGCCGGTCGCAGAAAACGGAAACTTCGGGCTGGAATCGAGCCAGCTCGGAATTGTCCAGACGAATTTCCCGCCGCAACTGCCCGAAGGACGGCGCATGGATTTGCCAATCGCGGTTGGTGACGAGCGCCGCCAGTTCCGCCTCGAACGCGCGGCGCAAAAGATGCGTGTTCGCGGAACCGAGCAACGCGACGCCGAGGCGTTTTTGCTTGTCGTGCGCGGTGCGGAGGCCGAGTTTTTCCGCCACGTCCTCGCGGTTGACGACCAAGGCGAGACGATCTTTTTCCAGCAGCGACAGCGCCGCGTCTTTCAAGTCGATGGTCAAGGCGGCCTGCACGTCGCCGCGCCACAAGCGGTGTTCCGCGATTTTTCCGTCGCCGCGAAGGCGTTCGACCACCGCCGCCCAACTGGTGTTGCATCCCAATTTCCAGTCGCGCACCAGCACGTCGACGGTGCAGCGCCGCATGCCGCGCCCGTCGTTCCAGTCGGCGAGGCCGCTGAAATCGCGGTGCACGCGATAAGGAACCTTCGCCACATCCTCATAGCGGTGGCATTGGGTAAAGTATTCGATGCCGCAGCCCAGCATGATTTGCAGTGCGTTGTTTTCCTCGAAATAGCGGAACGGCGTATCGTCGCCGAAGCAACTGCCGCACGGCAACGCCGCCAGCTCTCCGCTTTTCGGCCCGGCGGCGACGAAGGAATAGACCGGATGCCGCGTGCGGATCGCTCCGGGCAGGCGCGCGAGCATGACGTCCGCGACGACGCCCGTTTCCGAGCGGCTCTTTTTCAAATGAAAAGGCTTGCCTTCGCAAAAGGAAAATGTAAAGGCCGGAAAAATCCAGGTCCAGCCGTTGGCGATGAAGTGTTCGACCGTGGCGAGAAAATCCTCTTCCACCTGCGCCGGCGGCAACAAGTTCGGAAGCGACGAATGCACCACCGCCACGCCGGCCGGACCGGCGAGGAGGCTGTCGAACAGTTCCCGCAATCGTTGTCGTGTTTTCGCCATGGCCCAAACCCCAAGGAAACCAAACCTTCCCCCAACCCTCCCCGCGCCGGAACGGCGAGCGGGGAAAACCGCGACAGGCATCCCGTCAGAGTTCCGCGAGGCTATCCAAAAGACGCCGGTTTTCTTCCGGCGTGCGTACGGCGAACCTGACGTATTCGCCGCCTTCCAGTCCTTCGCGGTTGGAAAAACTCTTCACAAGGATATTATGGAAAAACAGCAGTTCCTCCGCAAGACGAAGCGAACCGCGCCCGTCGTCAAGCTTGCAGAGGATAAAATTCGCCTGCGACGGGAGCGGCGCGAGATACGGAATCCTCGCGAGTCCCGCAAGCATTTCATCGCGCGCCGCCGCCATTTCGCGGCACGCCCCGGCGTACTCGCCCGCGTATTTCGGCCCGACTTGCAGGAAGAATTCGCCAAAGGAATTGATGTTCCAAATCGTCACCGCCTTTCGCGCCCGCGCAATCAACTTCCCGTCCGCGGACGCCAGGATGCCGAGGCGCACGCCCGGCACGCCGTAGGTTTTGCTGATGGAGCGAATCACGACAAGATTCGGATTGGCGGCGAGAATCCCGTCCGTCATTAATGTATGCGGGCCCGCGTCGACGGCGAAATCGACAAACGACTCGTCGACGATCAGCCGCTTGCCGCGCTCGCGGCAGTGGGCGGCGAGGCCAAGAACCTCGCTTCGGGGAATGAAGTTGCCGCTCGGGTTGTCGGGATTGACAAGCAGCATGCAGTCGACGGAATCGGCCGCGCGCTTCAGCGTTTCGCTGTCGTGGCGCAGTTGCGGATCGTCCGTTTGAATCTTCACCAGCCGCTCCGGCGCGATCCGGGCCGGGTATTCCATGAATGTCGGGTACGGAATGCCGATTTTTCCTTCGACCAGCTCCGCCAGCGCGCCGATCAACTCCGCCGCGCCGTTGCCGACGGCGAGGTATTTTTCATGGCATTGCACCAGTTCGCCGGCGAGCAGGCACTGCGTTTCCTGTCCCGCCGGATAGTTGGCGAGGAGCGCGGCGCAGCTGTTCCTGATTTCCTCCAGCATTCTGTCCGGCTGGAAAAAGGGATTGACGAGGTAACAGAAATCCAGCATGCCCTCGAATGCCCAATAGCCGCCGTAGCGTTTCGAGACCAGCTCCAGTTTTTTCTCCGGCGTGTCGGCGAACAGCGCTTCGGCGTTGCGCAGATCGGGGAGCGTGTCTATCTCGTACCACTTCTCGCGGTCCAGCACCATGGCGCGGAGATTGTTTTGATCAAGCGTGAGAATGACCCGCAGCACCTGTTCATAAAACCTGTTGTGGCCGAGAACCTTGCAGTACGATTCCAAAAAAGGAATATAGGCGCCGGTCGAGAACTCGCGCGAGAACTTGTAGATATTGACGGTTTTATAGTAGCTGTCGCTTTCCTTGTAGTCGAAATGCGCCTTCGGGATGAAGGCGGCGACTTCCATCTCCGGAGAAATCTTGATGACGGTGCCGTCCATGTGCGGCTTGTAGGAGTCGACGACAACGACGTTGGGATACGGGTTATCGATAAGTTTTTCCAGGATCGCCTCCTCGAAAATTATGTCGCTTTCGAGAAGCAGCGTGTCTTGTTCGGCAAGGATGTGCCGGGCGAGATACAGCGAATACACGTTGTTGGTGGTCTCGTAGTCGCTGTTTTCGACATACACGACAGGCACGCCGCCGTAGCCGTCGCCGACGCGTTCGCGAATGAGGCCGCCCCGGTGGCCGATAACCAGAACGATGCGCGAGAGGGGAAATTTCGTCAGGTTGGCGAGGGCGCGTTCCAGGAGGGTGACGCCATTGACTTCGACCATGCACTTCGGTTTTCCCGAAGTGGCGTGGCGCAGCCGCTTGCCCATTCCCGCCGCGAGAATAATCGCTTGCATCGCCTCTCCTTGGATTTTCCGGGTTATTTGCGCTTGCGCTTCCTGGTGAAAAGAACCTCTGGAAAAATGTTCGCCTTCGCTTCGGGGCCGGCCAGCGCCAGCGCGGCTTGTTCCTTGTTCCTGATGAAATGGAATAATTGCTCGCGCATGGTGTTGTAGGAATTAACCACGCTCATGACCAGGTTCGGCTTGAAGGACATGGTAAAATGCGGATGGATGATGTCCGGCCTGCCGAACGCGGCCATGGCGCCGTTCGGCGCAAGCGTAAAAAAGTCGAGGAAATTCCGCGTATTCCCCGGGTCTCGCGGATCGTAGTACAAAGCCATTCCGCCGCTCGAGTCGTTGCCGTCGGCGGTGACGACAAGCCGCTGGTCGCCGTCGGTGGCGGCGTAGCTCTTGAGAAGCCCGAGCGCCGGTCCGGCGTTGTCGCGTTCGAGCGAGAAGAGGTTTTGCGTAAATGCGATTTGCCGGCGGAAGCTCAAAATATCGATGCCGGTGAAGGGGCTTGCCGGCTGTTCCCGCGATTCTTGCGGAAAGAGCATGTGCATGATGGTCGGCCGCAAGTCGATAGAGCTGAAAAGTTGGTCCGCAATGCATATGTCGTTGTCGTTATTATAAATAAACAACGGCGTCCAACACAGGTCCGCATAGGGTTCGATGGCCGTGGTGCGTCCCCGGTTGACGCCGTGCTTCCACGGATCCATGCCGTAGGGCCCGTAGGCGACGACCAACGTGCTTTTAATCAGGTCGAGCGCGGCGAGTTTGTCGAAGACCCGCGCGGCGGTCCGGTCGAGGAGCGAAAAACCTTTTTCAAAGCGCTCGTGGTAAAGAACCGCTTCCTGTTTTTCTTTGCTCGTATCGCCCGGCAACGCGACGCGATCGGAGCAATAGAGGACAAACGGCTTGGCGCCCGCCTTCGCGTTTTCCAAAAACGAGTCGGTCGCGGCGTAGAAGGACTCGTATTCGCCATGCGCCTGGAATGCTCCGCACTCTTCGGGCCATGCCCCCCAGAAGTTGCCTTTGACATAGTCGGGGCAATGGCTGCCGTGCTGCGCCCCCAGCATTTCGTATCCCCTGCGCCGCAGTTCGCCGAAGAGGTTTTTTCCTTTTCCCGCCAGGCATCCCGGTCCGGACGGATACGCCGTATTATGATCCAGCTCGGTCGAATCGCCGTACGCGACATCGCAAAACGACGAAAGCGCCGACGTCGAGGCCGCGTAAAAGCGCCGGAACATGGCGGAGCGGTTGGAGAACCTCCACAGCGTCGGCAACGCTTCGCGATACTGCCAAAACAGCGTCTGCGACATGCCGTCAAGGGAAAGGACAACTAGATTCATGGCAATGTCTCGCGTTCTATTCGTCGTAATCTTTACGGATGCGTTTTCTCGCCTGCTTGAACGCCGACTCGGGCATCAGGTGATATTCCACGCTTCGATATTTTTCCACCCCGCGTTCCTTCGCCCTGACGTATTCATGCAATTCCCGGCGAAGGCGGCGGTAGCTTTCGATCATATGGCGCACCGTTTCGGGATTGAAAACAAGCGCGAAATCCGACCCTTCCGTTTCCTTCGGCGGATTGAAGGAAAGTATGTCGCCGTCGACTCCGAGTACGAAGAAGTCGAGAAGGTTCCGGCTGTTGGTGGGGTCGAGCCTATCGTAATAGAACTCGAGCCCTCCGTCTTTCGCCCGTTTTCCGCCGGAAGAAACGACCAGTCGATAGACCCCGTCGGTCGCGGCATAGCCCTTGGTCAGCGCTTTTTCCAAATCCGCGTATTCCAGCTGCATCGCGAAAAGGTTTTGCGAAAAGGCGATTTCGCGCCGTTCTTTTAAAACATTCCGGCCGCGAAGCGGATGTTCCCTGGCCTTGAGAATCCGCGGTTCTTTTGAAACATGCCCGGGGAACATCAAATCAAGAACGATATCCCTGACATCAACGGCGCTTGTGAGGCGGTCGTCGAATCCCGCGTTTTTTCCGTTGTCGTATATCAGGAGAGGCGTCCAGGTCTGCGAAGCGTATGGAGCGATGCAATGGCAGTACCCCTTGTTCAGCGAGTGGCTCCACAATTCATCGCCATGATCGCCGTACAGGACGAAAAGCGTATTGTCCCATAGCTTGAATTCCGCGAACATGGATAGAAAAATGCCGACAAACTTATCGAGCTGAAGGTAACTGAGCTTGAACCGATCGCCAAAGCTTTTGGCGCGGGCGGTCACCTGATCATCAAGCGCCATATGCGTGACATTGTTGTTTAGGTGAAGCATAAAAGGTTCGCGCTCTTCCTTGTATTTAAATACGATTCGCCCAATATCTCTTCGCAATTCATCGATATCGACGGATGAATAATTGCACCCCAATTCATGCTCGACGTACTTTTTTGTAAAACCGAAAAAGTAATTCCCGAAGCCCCTTGAATAATATTTATAGGAAAAATCGAGATTTAAAGTGGTGAATATTTGATTGAACCGCGCATCCCTACCGTATGGATGCGGCTTGGGAACGGAAAACCTGGGCAAGAAATCATAAAAGATGGATGTGCCGCACTCGATGTCTTTCATCGACATTTCCGTCGATGTCGAGGAGGTGTAAAACCGGGTGAAATACCTTGATTCCTGCGACAACCGCCAAATCGTGCTCAATTCGGTCCGGTATTGCCAGAGAATGGCATTGGAAATGCTTTCCAGATGGACAAGCACGAGATTTTTTCTGCTCGGCGGATTTTCGGTATCCATAGCAACCTTCTACTTCATGAAAACCGGGCTTTTATGAAAGCCCGAAGACGGTTCTATCTTCCCGTCAACGGATTCAACGATGACCGCTCCGCCGGGGAGAGAGCCTTTTTTCCGTCCCGCCGTCAACCGGTCGCCTGTAAAAAATCAGCCAGCGCAAAGATATTCGAAACATCGTACTCGCCAAGCTGTTTCTTAATTTCTCCCACAATAACATTGTTCATTATGGAAATGAGAACTGTACTGTCACGCTTGTCTTTTGCAAGGATTTCAGATGAAAAAATTTCCAGCCCATTTTATCGGCAATGGCAAGGCCAACGCGTCCGTACAGTCCGGCGCCGAAAATAAAAAAAGGAGCGGCAGGAACATGTATTGTATTCAACCTCTCGATGTGAGTCACAAACCCCGGGTTTTTAAACGCCTTTTGCGTTGCCGATCCGACGACCAACCCGCTCCTTATTTTCTCGAATCTTCCGGCATAGCGGAGCAGTTCTTCCAGCGACAAGTCATAGGGTTTAATGACGACGGTACTTGGGGAAATCTCACTGCCAATGGCCAGCGACCGATGCCACAACTGCGATGTGTCCCGAAACGGCTCGGTATCTTCTATGTATTTTGTTTTTTCTGTTCGCGAATCGCCCCCTCGGGCGTTCGCCAAGCCAAGCCGTCAATATGGAAAAAGTCGTTCCGCCCCGCATCCACGCCTTCGACAAGTTCTTTAAAACTTTGTTCCCCTTCTCCCTTGACAACAAACCGGTGGTTTTAGCAAAAGAACATTCATGCCTTTCCCCCGGCCATATTTTCACTCAACCTCTCGACCGTGCCCCCAACGATCCGTTGCCCCATAGTAAAATCCATTACCTCTTGCGCTATGCCAACAAAGTGGCCCGCAGCCGATTGAACTTTATGGACGACGATTTGCATATCGCTATATAACCGGTCAAAGTCCCTGCTTATCACCAATTCACCACTTCACTGATTATAGCCGCCATCACCAGCCAAAGCAACGGCTTGTCAACTTCAACCGCGCCATATCCTTTTGCCCCTCAGCTTCAAGCTCGGAGATTAGCGGGGGGCGCCCCTCCATCCCATAAGCGCTAACGTACTCTTTGTTTTTCGATTGAAGAATGTTGTCGTAAGCACGACCTCTGCCGTCCATCGACAAGCGAACCGAGGAACCCGTCGCGGAGCGTCAATTGCGCGGGTGCTCTATATTGGACAGCAGTGGGTAGCGGCGTTCACGCGCTTGGCCTCATGTTTTTTTATTTTTATTGCGGAGCGCAATCAGGCGCGGCGCGACCGGAATGACGCCGGGATATGACGGAGCCACTGAGAGAATAACGGCGGCGTTTTCGCAGTAATCACAATCTCCCGACCGTCAACCGGATGGAAAATCGTAAGCCGATGGGCGTGAAGCGCAAGACGAGACGCTTTCGAAACGCCATAACGGACGTCGCCGACAATGGGACAGCCGACCGACGCAAGATGAACGCGGATCTGATGCTTTCTCCCCGTCTCAATATCAACTTCCAAAAGCGAACGCGCGCCGTTGGAACGTATCAAACGGTAATGGGTCACCGCCGCTTCCCCGCCGCCTTTTTCGGCGACGCGGACAAACAGCCGCTTATCCTCCCACAACGGCTTGGTAATGGTTCCCTCTTTTTCCGGAGGCGTGCCGTCAACCATTGCGAGATATGTTTTTCCAAACCGATGCCAATTGGCGGCCAATATCCGCTTGTATTCGAGACCACGGGCAAACAAGAGAACTCCGGACGCATCGCGGTCAAGACGGTGGGCGGCATGGATCTCGCCTTCCTGCTCCTCCAGCCAGCCGCGCATAATCCGAACGGCGGTGACGTCGCGTTCCCGTTCGCTGGCCACGGAGAGGAGCCCGCTTGGCTTGTCGATTGCCAGAATCGCGTCGTCGGCATAAATGACGTCAAGCGGCGGCGGTCCAAGCTTGGCGGGAAAAAACGAGGCGGGACTGAGAGGCTTGGCGAGAATCTCCAGCTTGTCGCCGGACGCGATCATCGTCGCGCCGGAAACAACCGCCGCGCCGTTGACCATAACCAGTCCGTTTTTCAATCGCTGTTTCAGAGTCGTTGCTTTCCAGTCGGGAAAGCCGCGCTTGAGCGCGTCGATCAACCGTTCCTCGCGGGAGGCAGTGCTTGTCGGCATAAAACCCCTGATTTTCCTTTTCTTGTTACGCTTTGACGTAATTGTAAATATTCTCGTAATGCTCCGCCGGGCAACGCCAGGAATAATCGTAGCGCATGCCGTTCCTGGCAAGGCGGTTGAACGCTTCCGGATTTTCATACCACAAGCGAATGCCGCGTTCAAGACCATATTTGAGGCTGATCGTGTTGGCGTCGCGGAACGTGAAGCCGTTGGCGTTGTTCAACCCGCGTCCCGAATTGTCGAGATCGAACACCGTATCCGCCAACCCGCCGGTCTCGCGAACAATCGGAACCGTGCCGTACCGCAACGATATCATTTGCGTCAAACCGCACGGTTCGTACAGGCTGGGAATAAGGAACATGTCGGATCCGGCGTAAATCAGGCGCGACAAATCCTCATGATAGCCAATGTACAGGTTGACGTCGTGATTGTCTTTCAACTGATGCTGCAAGGCGAGAAAATCGGCGTTCACGCGCGGATCCGGAGCGGAACCGAGCAACACGAACTGGCCTTGCAGCTCAAGCGTCTGGAATATCGCCGCCTTGATAAGATCCAGCCCCTTTTGGCCGGTCAGACGGGTGACGACGGAGACGATGGGACGCCAGGCGTCGTACAAACCGAGCCATTCGCGAAGCGCCTTCTTGTTCTCGTATTTTTGATAGAAATTTTCGCCGACAGAATAATGCGCAGGAATCTTCGGATCCGTTTCCGGATTCCACGAATCATAATCGATGCCGTTCAGAACCCCGCCGATCTTGGCGCTGTTTTTGGCGATTGTGGTTTGCAACCCCCTGCCGCCGGCGGCGGATTTGAGTTCGCCCGCATACGTCGGGCTGACCGTCGTGACGAAGTTGGAGAAAACAATGCCGGACTTCATCATGTTGATGCAATTGCGATGAAGATCGTCCTGCATCCTGTCGGGAGTGAGGTACTTCGCGGCGTCGAGCCCGACAAGGCCCAGAAGTTTGTCGGAGAACCCGCACAGGCCCTGGCACTCGTTGTTGTGAATAGTGTAGACGGCGCGGGATTTGTCCCAGCCGAGTTTTTCATAAACATCCCACAAAATCGCGGGAACAAGTCCGGTGGCCCAATCGTGGCAGTGAATAATATCGGGCCGCCGATTCGTCTTGTACATGAACTCCAGCGCCTGACGGGAAAAATAGGCGAAACGTTGCAAATCGTCTTCATACCCGTAAATGGATTCGCGCTCGGTATACCCGCCGCCCGTGATGAAGTTGACCTGAAGCCCCCCTTCAACCGTCCCCTGGAAAACTTTTTCCGCCCGCCATTCGATTCCGTGCGGGCACCACAGTTCGCCGTATTCCTCGTGCAAATTTTGTATCTGATCATAACGCATGCACGAATACATGGGGCAGATCACCTCAACTCCGTGGCCGCGCTTCATCAACTCCCGGCCAAGGCCGAGAATCACGTCCCCCAAACCGCCGACCTTGGCGCATGGAGCCACTTCCGGCGTCACCATGACAATGTACATGCGTTCCTCCGCTGGCACCGGCTGGGTGCGGGAACGCTCCGCCCGCGCATCGCCGGATTCGTCGCCGACGGGAAATTCTCCGCGCGGCATCTGTTCGTGACAATTCTCCATGGATACGGACATTACTTGCTCGCGATTGCCGCTGGCGCCGAACGCTCCCTCCGAATCGCCGTCGGACTCCGGTTCGGGCAAGGCGGAAGTTTCCGGAGATTTCTCCCAATAGGGATTTTCAACCTCAAGCCGCGGAACGACCGAAACGTTCCCGGTCACGGTTTCGCTTTGATCAGCATCGTCGGCCCGCAATGCGTTGTTCTCCCGCTTTTCCATTTCGGTGCGGGTTTGTTCGACGGATTGCGCCATGTTCCGGATGTCCTCGGCGGCGGCGGACATCGCGCGCGCACGTTCGACCGCAGTCCTGTTTTCATCCCGTTCCGCATCGGTCCGCCGCTCCATGCGGCGCGTTTCCATTTCATGCGCTTCGTTCCGGGCTTCCGCCACCTGTTCGGCAATGATCCGCGCGCGCTCCGCATCCTCGGCCATTTGCTTCGCACGCTCGGCAACCGCTTCCGCCTGAGCAGCCCGGCGCGCCTTTTCCTCCTCCTCCGCCGCTTGTCTCGCATGTTCCGCCTGACGGGCAAGTTCCGCCGCTTCGGCCTCGCGATCCGAAACGGAACGGTCGACGCCGTCCGCCTGGCCGTGAGGCGAATGTTTCGAAACACCGGCGGCGGCCAGAAGATTGAGGCTGTTCAATTCCGGTCCGGCCCGAAATGGAGTTGGCATGCTCTTGTTTTTGGTCGATGTTCCACGTTCCCGCGCTTTTTGGCGACGTTTATGCTCTTTTTTCGAGGCCATGGCGTTCCACTCCCACATAAGGGAAAATAAATGGTTATATAATACTACCATATATACCGCATAAGCCGAAAACGCAAAGAAAAACCCACACACCCCGGTACTGCAGTCGCGGTTCTTCCGTGGCGCAACGCTTGCCTTATTTGAAATTAACAATGAACAATGCTGGAAAACTTTTACATTCCTATTAATCGCGCGCCACAGCGCGCTTTGCATCACAATGTTTCGTCGTTTGAAAGAGCGCGGTAGCGCTCGAATCTTGAATGCAAGAATTTTCCGGCATTGTTCATTGTCAATTGAATAAACGCACCGGTTGCGCCTACACAAAACCGCGACTGTGCGGCGTCAGGGCGTCGGTGTTTTCGGCGGCTGAAAGCCTTTCGGGGGCGGCATGTCGGCTTCGGCCAAAAGTCTTTCCCAGTCCTCCGAACAATAGAGCAACGTGCCGGCCGTCACGCCGACCGGCAACAGCAGCATGCCCACAAGCGGAATGGCGAACAACGCCTGCATGGCGATGCCGAAACCGATCAACTCCCAAAAGCGACTGTCGCTCATCAATTTCTTTTGCGGCGGACGAAGATAATTCCGCGCCATGGAGGAATCAAGAAAGCCGAACCCGGCGAAATACCCGCCCACCAGAAACAACGGAACAAATCCCACCAGAGGCACAAAAAGAAAAGGCAAGGCCAGAACGGTGAAAAACAACTGCTTGAGTACGTTGCGCAGCGAATCATACAAGGAAAGCATCGTTATCGCGGCGGTGAATTTGAACGGCATGTCGAGTTTGTCGCGCTGCCCGGTGCAGCACAATTCCACCTTTTCCGACAAAACATCGTTCAACGGCGAACCGACAACCATGCCGACGGCGGTAAACGTGAAAAACGACGCGGTCAACGCAAGCATGGCGACAACCAGCTTGACCATCCAGCCCATCCAGTTGGCGGCGCCCGCCAGCCAGCCGCCGACCGGCCCCCAAAAATCCCATTCAACGCCGCCTATCCGCCAGTTCCACAAAAAATAGAAAACCACCGCGAGCGCGGCGACGTACAAAAGAACGTTCAATAGAAACGGCAAAACCGCATAGCGCTTCAGCCCGCGATTGCGAAAA
>DAIPJX010000192.1:0-4784 GCA_036770065.1 Planctomycetota bacterium | reverse complement strand
CCGGCGTATAACGAACCAAAACCGCCAACCGTTGGGAAAACCCGGGGTCGGTCAACAAACATCCTCCCGCCGGCGTTGGATAAACCCCAAGCCCTATTTTTTCGGCCAACGCCATTTGCCCCTCGCGCCCCCGACCGGAGAAATCGAAAAGCGAATCGTCCGCAACCCAACCCTCCCGCTGCGGCACGGTCGGCGCAAGCAACCGGGCGCACAACGGACGGAGAAGAAGCCCCGGATACCCCCATTCCGCCACCGCCCGGTCGGCCAACTGAATGGCGTCCCGGCGCTGGCTCATCGGCCGTTGCCCGACGACTTCGCCCGTCACGACGAAATCGGCCCCGCGCTCGGCCATGAGATCGAACCCGGCCCGAACCGTCCCGAGCCGGCAGTCGATGCATGCGTTCAAATGCTTTCCGTACCCGTGTCGCGGATGCCGGGTGAGTTCGACAACGTCTTCGGTGCAGTCGGGAAAAACGATTTCCTCCGCGCCCAACTCGAGCGCGGTACGGGCGAGATGTTTTTTCTTTTCCTCGATTTTTTGCGTCCCGTGAAAACAATTGACCGAATGCATGGCGATGACGCGTATGCCCCGCATCGCCATGAGACGAAGAACCAGAAGCGAATCAAGTCCGCCGGACAAAAGGGAAACGCAGGTTTTATTTGCCATTGCTATATATGCTCCGACGGATTGTACCCGGCATGGATGGCGAGGTTTTCAAAGCGCAACTGATTGTTGATGAAGGCCAGATTGACCGTGCCGGTCGGGCCGTTTCGCTGTTTCGCGATAATGACTTCCGCTTCGCCGGGCCTGTCGTCGGCTTTGTAGTATTCCGGGCGGTGCAGCATAAGGACGACGTCGGCGTCCTGTTCGATTGCCCCGGATTCGCGAAGATCGGAGAGTATGGGCCGCGCTTCCGCCCTGCCCTCGGGCTTTCGCGAAAGCTGGGAGAGCGCGATAACCGGAACGTGCAATTCCTTCGCCAGCGCTTTCAACCCCCGCGATACTTCCGAGACTTCCTGTTCCCGCGAGCGGTTTCGCGCGATGGAGGACGCGGTCATGAGCTGGAGATAGTCGATGACGATGAGCTGGATGTCGTTTCGCAACTTGAGGTGCCGGCATTTTCCCCGCAGTTCGGAAAGGGATATGGCCGGCGTTTCGTCGATCCACAAGGGCGTTTCGTTCAGTTCCGCCGAGGCGTAGGAGAGCATTTCCTGTTCCTGGCGGGTGAAGGAATGATTGCGCATTTTTTGCCCTTCGACCCTCGCCTGGGCCGCCAGAATGTTTCGGGCGATGTTTTCCGCGCTCATTTCGAGCGTGAAGAGCGCGGCGGGCCGGTTCGATTTGGTGACGACATTACGGACGATGTTCAGGGCGAACGTGGTTTTTCCCATGGCGGGACGGCCGGCGATGATGATCAGTTCGTCGTCGTGAAATCCGGTCAGAAGCTGGTCGAGTTCGGTGAATCCGGTCGAAAGCCCTGACACCATTTCCTTGTTGGTGAGGAATTTTTCGATATTGTCCCAGGTCTTTTTCAGGACTTCGTGTATCGGCAGCACCTTGCCGTGAACGTTTCGGGTGACGATGTTGCGCACGGCGGTTTCCGCTTCGCCCAGAAGATCCACCGATTTGGCGTCCGGCTGGGAAGCGGCGCTGATTGTGTCGACGGAGACTTTTATCAATCTCCGGAGGGCGGCCAGGTCCTGGACGATATCGGCGTAATGTTCGACGTGCGCGCCCGAAGTCGCGGCGTCGGTCAGCGCGGCGAGTCCGGTTACGCCGCCGACGGCGTCAAGCCTTCCGGCGCCCTTGAGTTCGTTTCTGAGAAGCACGGGGTCGATGGGCTGCCGCCGTTTTCGAAGCGCCTGCATGGCTTCGAAGATCATGCCGTGCGTCGGCGCGAAAAAATCCTCTTCCGTCACCTTGCCTTCGATAAAATCGAACTGTTCCGGGTCAAGCAGCAACCCGCCCAGAAGCGCCTGTTCCGCTTCCAGGTTATGCGGTTGCGTTCCGCCGGCCCGCCACGGGGCCGTTTCATTGCCATTCTGTACGGGCGCGTTTTCCCCGTATTCGTATTCTTCCGCCATATCCACTTTCGGAGATTCCTTTTGGGAGTGCATGTCTTGTCCGTCACACAATCGGGGCGGCGGGCGAACCGTCCAGGTTTGGCTGCGCCTCCATGCGCATTTGCTCGAACGCACATCCCGTTTCAAAGTCCACTTCACGCGGGACGACCCGGCATACGCGCATGGTTCCGACCAAATCGCCTTTCGCGCCGCCTCCGCCGATAAGCCGTACGGTGAAAACCTCGCCGCTGTCCATGGATTCGCCGAGTTGCATTTGGCACCCGCCCTGGCTGATATCGGTCACCTTTCCCATAGTGTAGAGTTCGCTTCCCTTTCTTCGGTAATACGTAACCATGTTGCATTTGTAGCGGCGATAGCGCCTGCGGTTGGCGCCTTTGTCCACAGCCCGGGTAAGGAAATGCAGCCCGACGTCGTAGGTGTCGGATTCGTTTTTGACAACGCGTTTGACTTCGGCCGAATTTTGCAGCATTCTCGCCATTGCCGGAGGGAGCGGAACGTTCCAGTCAAACTGGACGATCTGCCCCTTGGTCAACTGATGGTCGGTCGTGACTCTGAGTCCGCTTTGCGAAAAATCCTTGACAATGCCTTCGTGCCTGGTGTCGTCGCGCGCGAGGGTATAATAGACGATCAATTCGACGGCGCGTCGTTCATGCGCTCTCGCCCGTCCGGCGCGTTCTTTGCTTTGTCTCAGGTTTTTCAGTGATTCGAGCAGGTTTTTCGCGTTGTCGAGCGGGTCTTTGGCGAGCGTGACGTCGACAGCCGGAGTATCCGCGGCCTCGAGCGCGGCGTCTTCGACGGCGATGTTCGGCGGCACTACTTTTTCGATATCGACACCCTGTTCCATGCAGGAACGGCAGATTGCCACCCAATGGTTGTCCTGGTTTCTCACCAGTTCCAACGGGATGGTGCTGTCGTAATTTTTCCCGCACGCGCTGCATTTGGCCATTTGGCCCGCCTTCCATTGGAGAGGGAGGAACCCCATTTTTTGTTTTATTATACATGAACCGGTTGTCGACCACCATAAAAAACGTCGATGGGGGATTATCCCATCGACGTTGCGTCAACTCTCGCAACCGGACCGTTCGGTCGGCTGATCCTTACTACACCCATGTTGCGATGCTAGCCCTCGGTGCGTTTTGCCGCCGCGAGCGGCCCGCCAGTCAGGTCTTGAACGTGAATATAGTTCTCTCCCGCCGGGAGTGCCTGAGTAGTGGATCTTCTGTTGGACTGCTGCATTGGCATCGGAGCAGGGGCTGCCGGTTCGGCGTTGGCGGGAGTCAGCGTCGGCGCGTTTGAACTTTGTGCCGACCTCTGGTTCTCGTCGCAGCCGACGGCAAGCACAAGCATGGCGAGCGGCAGAGCGAGCAGAAGGAACTTGCGCATAAAACTACCCTTTCAATATTGGGAAAAAGCCGTATAATCAAGAGGAAAGCGTCTGTTATTCTCTTTTTTTTTGCTTTACCCGGGGATATTATTGGATCCGTGAATTGCCGGTTCCGGTACTTTCTTTTTGCATTCACAATGCATTATACATACGATAGGTGTTGACAGTCAACCAGAAAAAATGGAGTTTCCATGGAAATGGAAGAAGCGTTCAAGCTGGCGCAATCGGACACCCGGTTTATCAAGGAGCGCAAGAACCTGCTGTATACTTTTGGCGCTACTCGTTTACCGTACATATGTTTATCCCAGTCTCCGGACAGGGAGGGTGATATTGTGGTTCGTGTCGGCGAGGTTACCGCTGACAAGCCACAGATTGCGATTCCAGGGGAGAGTTTTTCCTTTGAGGGTTTCGAGGGTGATAATTCGGAGGAGGACGGCGGCTTGTCCATTGTTCTTGCGCGCCGGATTTCGATGCCTCCGTCGAAGTATGTGAACCGTGCGGATTCTGTTTCTCACGAGGCTGGTACGTTGACGGATGTGATTGAGCGCCAGTTGAATCGATTGGACAACGCCAATGATGTTCGTACGGGGGTGATATCCGCCCCCGAAGCGGTATGGGGTTTGTCTGTTTTGTTGTATGTGGGGAGTCAGGTTGCGCGTTCGGCTCAGTCGAATGTTCAGGAGCATATGGAGCATCTTCGTTTTCGGGGGAGTTGAGGAAAGGGAACCATGTCGGAAGTCAAGCATGAAGCGAGTTTCAGCCAGTTCATCAATGGTTTTGCGGTTCAGACGCTGGTTCATCTTGGCCGGATGTCGAATCCGATGACGGGCCAGACGTCGGTTGATTTGTCGAATGCGAAGTATTCCATAGACATATTGGGCATATTGCAGGAGAAGACAAAGGGTAATTTGACGCCGGAGGAGAGCGAGTATCTTTCGACGTTGCTTCGTGATTTGCGGATGGAGTATGTCTCCTCGGTAAACGGCGGCGGTAGTTGCGGTTGCGGTGGCGGCGCATCGGATTCGGGTTGCGGAGACGGTTGTGGTTGTTCGTCGGGCGATTCCGGTTGTGGTTGCGGCTGTTCGTCGTAG
This sequence comes from Planctomycetota bacterium, assembly GCA_036770065.1. Lineage (GTDB taxonomy): Bacteria > Planctomycetota > SZUA-567 > SZUA-567 > SZUA-567 > JAJBSZ01. The sequence continues at coordinate 224 of DAIPJX010000192.1, read as the reverse complement.
GGCGCGAAGTCGCCAAGAGTGTCATAGCATACAAATCATACAAAGGGGAGCGCGGCCAGCGTTCCCTATTGTTATTTGTATTGGTGCTGTAAGAAAAAATAAAAAAGTTGCGAGCAAGCGCGTGAACGCGGTTATCCTGTCTTTTGTAATTGATGGCCATTGAATACGTGTCAAGCGGTACAATCCTTCAGTGTTTCGGAAGCGCGGTCGTCGTGACGCATCCG
>DAIPJX010000191.1:0-4785 GCA_036770065.1 Planctomycetota bacterium | reverse complement strand
CCAATCAATCGTCGGCGACGTTGTACGAGGCCAATTTCGGTCCCGGAGTTTCGCGAAGACGAATCCCCATCCGTCCGGGAGAACTGCGGGTGTTGCCGCGATAAAAAATCTGAATAATGAAAAAGCCCGGTGTTCCGAAAACGCCGGGCTTTTTCTCATTTTTCTTACCAGCAACCGCAATGCGTCCTACAGCGTGTACTTCGCCTTTATCGAACGGTCATGGAAATACATCCCGCGCCGCATACGGCGATACAACGCTTGCGCCGAATCAGGATTGTCCTCGCCCGCGCGATGCGCGTCAAGCCACGACGGCAACGTGTTCGATGTTTGCCGCGCGCCAATCGTCAAATCAGCCCCGGTCTGCCCGGAAGGAAGCGGCCTGCCCGAAAACATCACCAGACTCAACGGGCGCGTATCGCTCCGGATAACGGGAGAATTGTCGTTCTCCTCCTCTTCCTCATTTGTCCCGCGCTTCACTTCCTTTTCGTGCTCAGCCGCGTCCTTGCCCGTTCCCAAATTCCGGCGATCCCCGCGGATCTCGCCTCGCATTTCACTCACAAAATCATCGATCATCTTCTGCGCCAGCATGACCTGACTCCTGTGAGCGCCTGAAACCGTGATTCGGCCCGACTGGTCCATCTCCAGCTTCATGCCGGTCGTGTCAATGTCCTTCACTTCCAGCATCGAACGAAGCGCATCGCCCAAAAGCGGCGCAACCGCCCTGTTCTCCGCATCCTGCTGCATATCGCCCTGGGGAGAAACAATCTCGATCATCGTCGAGCCGCCACTCATGAAATTTATGGCGACATCATGCGCCGCTTCCTCCGTATCGCCATGCTCAAACTGATGCTCCTGAAGCATAGTCTCGGCGACATCCTGGAACGACTCCATCCCGCCCGTGTAGAATACATCTTCCTTCAGACCCTTCCATATCCCAATCGCCTCCTCGACAAGATTCTGAAGCATGCTCTTCTCGTGCTCGGCAAGCCCCTCGATGCCCGATATCTCAAACGCGCCATCCTTCGCCACCGTGATGGAGAATCCGCGCGTCAGCGCTTTTTCCAGGGCGGGATTCAATTTCTGTTTTTTGTCAAGCGCCATAAGTTCGTCGAATTTTTTCTTAATCAAGCTATCTTTCGGCATACCCGTATTGGGATCCTTATACCCCTCCATCAATATGCGGCGAATGCCGTTGACTTTATCGCGCGCGGCGGAAGACGCGCCCGGATCGGACAACATGCCGTTGGCGAATGAAAAGGTGGCGCTGAACCCAATCTTGTGCTCGCCATTCTCGAGAATATTCCGAATAGTGTCCGCCATAGCCTGATCGCCATTCAATATCCCGTTCAACGCGCCTTCCTCGCCGCCCTGAATGGCAACCGTGCCGTCCTCGTTCTCGATAACGGATAAATCGGCAAGCGAAACCCCCGTTTCTTCCTGGATATACTGATCGACCAGATACGCCCTGAGCGCTTTGTTGGTATACGCGCCAGGCGCTGTTTTCGCGCCCGCCTCGTCGGCCGTCTTTTCACGCGCCCGATCAATATTCATTTGGCCAAGCGCACTGTATCGTTTGAGTGATTTGGCGAGCGCGGGATCGGCGTTCAGTTCTTTTTCGAGGGCTTTCAGTTTTCTCTCATTGGCAATGCCGGAAACGACGATTTGATCATCCTTGTCGATCGTTATGCTCAGCTTGTCGGTTTTCCCGAGCGTGATCTCCGCGCTTTTAATAATGCCGTCAATCTGCCGCGAAAGGCGGTTGCGCTGAACGCTGATGGCGGACAGCGACGTGTCGCCGCGTCCCATACCGAAGTCGGAAAGGAATCGAAGATCCCTCGTCTCATATCCCGAGAAGGAACCTTTGGTTGAATAATTCTTTTTCAGAGTGGCGCCGGAGGCGGCGTATTTCGATTTTTCGACCATGCCGGCCTGAGCGCCCTCTCCCGCCGACGTTGACCGCGGCTTCATGGCCGCCGTATACGATGAAGCAATGGTCGATCCGATTCCGCTTGTCATGCGTGCATCCTTTCACGGTACGCCTGTTATACACCAATCCTTTGCCCGTTATGACGCGAGACGATACGCAACATTCCGATATTCATCGTGAAAATTCTTCATGCCGGTCGTGAGTTCGGCGTACAACGCAAGCGCGCGTTCACGCGCGGCATAGCCTCTTTTTTCCAAGTCCCGCCGCCTGCGGCGCGTCCAGAGCATGCACGACGCGCGGCGTCGACATCCTTATTGCAGCCCCACGTGAAAAGATGCATACATCTCTATATGCGGCGGCAAAGGTTGAGACTTAACTGTTTTTTTATATTTTTTGAAAGGAAATACGCGTTACATGAAACAATCGTTACCGACATGTCGGGTTGGGACATGCAGTTACCGACATATTCAACAGGCGTTCAAAACTTTTCCGCATGAATTCCCATTTCTCTTTTCCGAATTGCTCTCCGATATACCACGATTGCGCCTCTCCCAGGCGTATTATTCCATACATGCACGCCCACAAAACATATCCCAACTCCAATCGTTCGCCCTCGTCCATCTCGTGCGCGATTCCGTATCCCGTTGCGGCAAGGGCATCAACTATGGCGAGGAGGATTTCTTCTCGCAGGGCGTCAATCTGCTGCGCAAGATTCGGATGAAACCGGCGCGCTTCGCCAATCGGGCCGACCCCGACAATGCTATGAAAAAACAGCGGTTCCCGGTTATGCATATCGATAATACATTCGCACACGGCGCTATGAAACGCTTCGGCCGTTGAACACGTTCCTGTCAAACCGCGCACCGTGTCGCGCAGTTCGCTCAATCCCTCCAGAACGAGATGGAGGAACATGGATTCCTTGCTTCTAAAATAAACATACACGGTGGACTTGCTCATGCCGCTGGCTTTTGCCACAGCATCCATGGTTGTTCCTGAAAACCCACGCCGACGAAAAATCCCTTTTGCTTCACGCAAAATACATTCCCTGTTCGATGCGATAACCCGTCTTCGTGGCTGCATTGTATTCCTCTCAGACAAAAGAAACGCAATATTCACGTGAACAAGAAGACCTAATCACACCATACTTGGTTGCAATAGACAAATCAACTGTATTTCCAGAATATTTACGCTTTGGCTGAAAAATAAACAATATACACGACATGCGTTCAATAAGGTATTAGAAACGCTTCCTCAACACGCCCAACAATGGTCGACTCATACGTTTAAACTCCGCCACTGATGATAAAGAACGGGAAAAGCGGTCGATTCTGGTCGAGCACCTCGGATGCGGTTTTGTTATCATTCAGTTTCCAAAAAGACTGGAAGAAGACAGGTATCAGTGATACACTTTCATGATTAAAGCTCAGAGATGGAGGTTTCATATGACGGATCCGAAAGTAGTCAAAGAATTCACGGACACAATGGAGAAGTTCATGGGCCTGGCCTGCACGCGCCTGCCGGACGATGTCTACAACCGGCTGAAGGAAATGCGGGAAAAAGAAGATACGCCCATGCAAAAAGTGCTCTACGACAGCTATTTCGAAAATCTCGACAATGCGATCAAACTGAATCGCCCCTGCTGCCAGGACACCGGCCTTCTCCATTTTTACATCAAGGCGGGGACGAACTTCCCGCACCTCGACATGGTCGCCGACGCCTTGTCCGATGCGACGAGACGCGCCACCATATCGAAACCGCTTCGCCAAAATACGGTCAATTATTTCGAGGAGCGCAACACCAACGACAACACGGGCGAACGCATGCCCTGGATCAATTGGGATCTCGTTCCCGGAGGCGATCAGCTGGAAATAACCACCTACTTCGCCGGCGGAGGCTGCTGCCTGCCGGGAATGTCGAAAGTGTACAAGCCGTCCGACGGGTATGCCGCGATTATCCGTCACGTGTTTGATACGGTTGCGGGGCTCGGCATCAACGCGTGCCCTCCGCTGATTCTCGGAGTCGGCCTTGGCCACAATGTCGAGAATGCGGCAATGCTTTCAAAGAAAGCGTATCTGCGCGAGATTGGAACGCACCATCATCATCCGAAAGGAGCAAAGCTGGAGCGGGATTTGCTGGACGGGGTGAACAAGCTGGGAATCGGTGCGCAGGGCTTGCGCGGCAATCAGGTCGCCATGGCTGTCCATATCGAATCGTCCGCCCGTCATACGGCGACTATCGCCTGTTGCGTGAACACGGCGTGCTATGCGCACCGCCGGGGCATTATCCGCTTCAACCGGGATATGTCCTACGAAATGCCGATGTATAAAGGAGCCATCCTATGACGAAACGCATTCTGACGACGCCGCTCAAGGACAAAGACATCGCCGATTTGCGAACCGGCGATATTGTCTACCTGAACGGATACCTTGTGACCGGTCGCGACGATGTGCACCATCGCGTCGTGCATGAAGGGTTGAAGTGTCCGGTCGATTTCGCCGGCATTGCCATTTTCCACGCCGGTCCCATTATCAAGGAAGAGCCGGGAAACAATCAGATGATTTCCATCGGTCCCACTTCATCCATCCGCATGGAGGCCGACGCCGCCGATTTTATCCGTTTGACGGGCGTCAAAGTGATAGTCGGCAAAGGCGGCATGGGAGAGAAAACCGCCGAAGCATGCAAAAAGTATAAAACAATTCATTGCGTTTTCCCCGGAGGGTGCGCTGTTTCCGCCGCCGCCCAGGTCGAAAAAATCGAGGATGTGCATTGGCGCGAACTCGGCATGCCGGAGTGCTTATGGGTCATGAAGGTCAAGGAATTCGGACCGCTTATTGTTTCAATAGATACCGAGGGCAACA
>DAIPJX010000011.1:0-17784 GCA_036770065.1 Planctomycetota bacterium | reverse complement strand
TTTTCGGCTTCATTTTGCAAGATTTCTCGGCAATACATTCGAAATCTTGCAAAAGATCATATCCACTTTCAGCGGATTTACAGCTGTTTCGCTGGCAAGCGCCGTCTCATTGAATATTGAAACGCCCTCCGCATCCCACTGCGCCGCGCTCTCCAGCCGCAAAAACTGGGAACTCGACATAATGCGTTCCATACGTTTGATTCGGGATGCCATTGAAAATAGTCCGTATCGCCGCCGTGTGCGGCAAACAACCCAGTTTATTGTCGGTGCGGCGGGGGAGAACGACCGGGATATCGTCAAGCGCACGTTTGAACTGTACAAGGAGCATCGTCTGGAACGGGTGTATTTCTCCGCGTATCAACGAGGTGCGGGCGTTGCTTCCATTCCGGGTGAAATCAACCCCGACGCGAATATTCTGACCCGGGAGCACCGGCTTTATCAGAGCGATTTCCTGATTCGCAAATACGGATTTTCCGAGCAGGACCTGCTGTTTGACGTGGACGGAAGGTTGTCGCTCACCGATGATCCGAAAAAATGCTGGGCTGACGCCAACCCCCAGTTTTTCCCGCTCCGGGTCAAAACGGCGGAACGTTGGCAACTGCTCCGCGTTCCGGGCCTTGGCCCGATAACAGTCGAACGCATCTTGTCCGCCCGTCGGGAAACATGGATTCGCGGGATCGACGATCTCAAGCTGCGGGGGAAGCGCGGAACGCTTGCCGCGCGGTATCTCGATTTTTCCTGAAAAGAAATCCCGTTTCCGGGTAACTATTCTGCAATGAGACTGCTTTGCGGTCGTAACGTATTCACTCTTTGCAGGAAAAATGCATGCTGACCCTTGTTTTTGCCCTTCTTCTCGCGCTTGGTGTTTCGTTTGTCTGTTCGTTTGCCGAAGCGGGGCTGTTGTCTCTCAGTTCCGCCGATGTTGCCGCTTTGAGCCAGAAATCTCCGAAAGAGGGAAAAATCTGGTACATATTCAAGGAAAATATCGGCAAGCCGATTTCGGTGATTCTTCTTCTCAATACCTCCGCCCATACCATTGGCGCCGCCGTCGCCGGCGCAAAGTTCAGCGAGGTGTTTGGTGAAAGGTATCTGTGGCTTTTTTCCCTTGTTTTTACGTACCTCATGCTTCAGTATACGGAGATCCTTCCGAAAACGCTGGGTGTCCGTTTCCGTATGGCGATGGCGTCCGCATTTGCCGTGCCGCTGGATTGGTCGGTCCGGGCGCTTAGTCCGTTTATTCGGCTTATTCACCTGATAAACCGGCCGTTCGAACGCGACAATGCGAACGGCGCCGGATCCACCATCGACACTATCGCCGAGATAACCTCTCTCGCCGCGATGGCGCGCGGAACGAAACAAATCGGCCGTCGGCAGGAGAAAATCATTTTCTCCGCCACCCATCTTGCCGGCATTACTGCGGGGCAGGTCATGATCCCGATGGAACAAGTCATGGTTCTTTCCACAAAAAACACCATTCAGGAAGCATTCCTGATGGCGCATGTGGATCTTCATACCCGCTTTCCGGTGACTGCGGCGGATGACTTGACCAATATCGCCGGGTATGTGAATTTTAAGGAATTGGTCTATTTCATGAGCACGAACCCGAATAATCCGAGCCTGGCCGGCATTATTCGCCCGCTTACTTTTGTCAAGCCGACCGCGACCGCGACAGAATTGCTCAAACTGTTTGTCGATCAACACAACCATATGGTTGTGGTGCGGGAAGAGGGGGGGCCGGCCCTGGGCATTGTCACCGTTGAAGACGTGCTGGAAGAGTTCGTTGGTGAAATCGAGGACGAGTTCGACCGGCTGCCTTTGCATATCCATCGGCTCAAGGGAGGGGTATGGATGGCGGGAGGCGGCGCTTCGATGGAGGAACTGTCCCGCGAAATAGGCATGCCCCTGGGCAGGTCGGGCGAAAATCTGAATGACTGGCTGTCGGGTTGTTTCAAATCCGGGTTCAAGCGGGGGGATGCCCACCGCACGGGCGGATATGAGTTTGTCGTGCGGCGCGTCAAGCGCGGCAAGGTTTTCGAGGCGGCCATTACGGAACTCGAACCGGCGCGTTTGTCCGAGCCGGAGAAATGATTTTTTTCGGTGGAAATTTTCTTCCACATTGACCGGATTTTTTTGTGTATTACAGACAAAAAATGGCAAATACGCCGTTTCTTCGTGGGCAAAACGAATCGCGGTGGCCCATCCCGCGAAAAAAAGTACAATTCTTTTTAAAAGGATTTTCCCGTTCGCGGGAAGTAGAGTGAGTACGCCTTGCTTGACAAGGCTGCGGGTGGTGCGTGGCGTGTGCCGGCAACCGGGATTCGGTCCGGCGATGCGGGCCGCCGCTCTTGGCGCATGGTGCGGGCGCTGGATTCCGGTATTGGCTGCGGGAGTCAAGCGGATGACGGCGATTCCCACTGTGTACTCAGTAAAAGGGGGTTCCCATGCGGTTACGTATTTTTGCGGCGGCGTTGATTCTTTTGGCCGGACTGGCCGTTCTGCCGGGCTGTTTGGCGCCTCAAGGTGACGTTTCCTATGTCGAAGACGAAAACGCGCGTCTGAAACAGCTTCTTATCCAGTATGAAAACGATGCGCGCAACGTCCAGGTCATGGTCTCCGACGCCAATGCCAGAGCCGACAGGGCGGCGCTTGAGCTTGACGCGGCCAACCGCAAGCTGGCATTGTTCGAATCGGAAATTCCTCGTCTTCGCAATCTTGCCGCCAATGCCAATACGGGCGGCATGTCCGACAAGGTCGCGCAGCAGTTGTCCGCTCTGGCCGAACAATTCGGCGGCGTTGTCGTCGGCAACCGGCTTGAGTTGCCGGGCGATTTCTTCTTTGATTCGGGCAAGTACGATTTGAATCCGAATGCTCGCGCCGCGATTCGCCGCATGGCGGAAATTCTGTCCGGCGAAAACCTGTTCCTGATGGTTGTCGGCTATACCGATAACGATCCGATCCGGAATCCGACCCTTCGTCAGCGCGGCATCAACGACAATCTGCATCTGTCGCTTCTTCGCGCCAAAACGGTTGTTGATGAACTCCGCAAGAGCGGCTATCCTCCCATGTTGATGTACCCGACGGGGTGGGGCGAGTTGCGTCCGATAGTTCCCAACACGGATAAGGCGACGAAAAAGTTGAACCGCCGCGTTGATATCCTGATTGACCCTGCCGCATCCAACATCTTTGGCATGAGCACGATTACCGGGGTTGAACCTGTGCCGATTGCGATGCGCTAAGCATGTAAAATATAAAGATTCGCAAGAATCCCGCGCGGTTGGTTATCATAAAAACAATCGCTCGACAAGGCCTGATTCGGAGGAATCAGGCTTTTGTCGTTTCAGATACACCACTGTATAATGGATGAGGGAGGCGCTGTTCGCGCCCCCCTTGTAAAAATCCCGCGAGTTCATGCCTTCGGCCGGCGCGCTATTCGGCGCGCAAATCCGCGATGCGCTTTGCTTTGCCCTGAAAACGCTCAAGCGTTTGCGGCGCGACCAGATCGATTTCCATGCGAATGCCGGTTACCGAATTGATCGCTTTGGCGATTCGTTCCTTGAGCGTCACCATGTCGCTCATCGATGCTGAAAACATCTCCGGCATTATTTCCACGCGAACCGTCGCAACATCAAGCGTCCCCGGGCGCGTTACCTCAATCATGTAATGCGGCGCAACTTCGCGAACGCGCAAAAGCGCCTCCTCCACCTGCGTCGGGTACACGTTGACGCCGCGAATGACCAGCATGTCGTCCGACCGGCCCGTCACCCGGCTCATGCGAACGCCTGTCCGGCCGCATGCGCACGGTTCATGATTCAGGCTCGAAATATCGCGCGTTCGGTAGCGAATAACCGGCATGCCCTCTTTCGTGAGGGTTGTAATGACCAACTCGCCCTTTTCGCCATCCTTCACCGGCTCCAACGTCTCCGGATTAAGGCATTCGACAAGGAAATGGTCCTCGGAAAAATGCATCCCGTGACGGCAATGGCACTCGCCCGCCGCACCCGGGCCGATGACCTCGGACAAACCGTAGTTATCCGTCGCGAACAACCCCATGTCTTCCTCAATGCGGTTGCGCATTTCGTCCGTCCACGGTTCGCCGCCGAAAAAGCCGAGCCGCAGCCCCAAATCCTCATGCTTGATGCCTGCGGCGCGAATCGCTTCGCCCAGCGTCAACGCATAACTCGGCGTGCACACCAGGCCGTCCGGCCGCAAATCGCGGAGAATCGCAAGCTGTCGTTCCGTATTGCCCGACGCCGCCGGAACAACCGCCGCTCCGACATTCTCCACCCCGTAGTGCAGCCCGAACCCGCCCGTGAACAACCCGTACCCGAAGCTGATCTGCACCAACTCTCCGGGCCGAAGCCCGCCCGCGACAAGAAAGCGCGCAACCAGGCGCGTCCAGTTGTTCAGATCGTTTTTCGAATACGGAACAAACGTCATTTTTCCCGTCGTTCCGGACGAACCGTGAATGCGGGCAATTTCATTCTTCGGGATTGCCATGAAATTCAGGGGATAGCCGTCGCGCAAATCCTGTTTTGTCGTGATGGGCAAATCGCGAATATGCTCAAGGCTGGTGATGCTTTTTCCCTCGATATTTTTGAACGCATCCCGGTAGAACGGCACGCGCTTGGCATACTCCACGATTTTTTGCAACCGTTCCAGTTGCAAAGCGCGAAGTTCACTTGCGGGCAAGGATTCTTCCCTGTCCAAAATTTGCGGTTCCGGGAGTTTATTTTTCATTGCACCAAGCGCCTTTAAGAATATCGATGCCGGAAAGAACCTTGACCTTTTTCTCTTGCAGAACGGCAATGGCCTTGTCCGGATCGTCGAACCGGAACACCATAATCGCGTGCTCGCCGTGATGGAAGGTGAAGGCGTACATATACTCGATGTTGATGGCGGCGGCGCCGATCAAATCGAGAATGCGCAGCAGTCCGCCCGGCTTGTCGTCCACTTCGACCGCGAGCACTTCCGTCATGTTGACGACGAAGCCCGCCTCCGTCAGCGCCGCCTTGGCCTTTTCGCCGTCGTCGACCAAAAGGCGCAAAATGCCGTATTGCGCCGTATCGGCAAGGGAAAGGGTTCGGATGCTGATGCCGTTATCGGCCAGAGCCTTGCAGATCGTCTGCAAATGTCCCGGCTTGTTCTCCATAAAAATGGCAATTTGCTGAATCTTCATGAGCGTGCTCCCCTTTTAAATGCCGCGCTTGTCAATGACGCGTTTCGCCTTGCCCTCGCTTCGCGCAATGGATTTTGGTTCAGCCATGACCACTTTGGCATGGATGCCGACGGTGGAGAAGATCGCGTGTGCAATTTCCTTTTCCGCGTTTTGCAGCCCGAGAATGCGGTCGTCAAGCAGTTCCGGCGTGATTTCCACCTGTACTTCCATCTGGTCCAGTCCGCCCTCGCGGGTGACGATGATGAGATAATGCGGCGATATGCCCTTGATGCGGAGCAGGGCGGATTCGATCTGCGACGGGTACACGTTGACGCCGCGGATGATCATCATGTCGTCGGAACGGCGGCCGATGCGGCGTATGCGCCGGATGGTGCGGCCGCAGGCGCACGTTTCCGGCATGATGGAGGTGATGTCCCGCGTGCGGTAGCGGATCATCGGAATCGCCTGTTTTGCCAAGGTCGTCAGAACGAGTTCGCCTTCTTCGCCGTCTGGAAGCGTTTCACCTGTTTCCGGGTTGATGATTTCGGGATAAAAGTAATCCTCAAACACGTGAAGCCCCGATTGTTCCTGGCACTCGACGGCGACGCCAGGTCCGATGATTTCGGACAAGCCGTAGATGTCATACGCCTTGACGCCGGTCGATTCCTGGATCTGGTGGCGCATCGCTTCGGTCCACGGTTCGGCGCCGAACACGCCCGCGCGCAGCTTTGTTTTCCGGATATCGACTCCGAAATCCGCCGCTTTTTCAGCAATATAGGTGAAATAACTGGGTGTACAGCAAATCGCCGTAACTCCGAAATCCTGCAACACCATGACCTGGCGTTCCGTATTGCCGCCCGATGTGGGAATGACCGTCGCTCCCAGGCATTCGCCGCCGTAATGCGCTCCCAGACCGCCCGTGAACAGGCCGTACCCGTAGGAAACCTGAATCACATCGCTGTTGCACAGTCCCGCCGCGAGCATGGCGCGGCGCATTGCGTCCGACCAGACATTGACGTCGTCCATGGTATAGCCGACGACAATCGGCTTTCCGGTTGTGCCGGAGGATGCGTGCAAACGGACAACCTCTTCCTGCGGAACGCAAAACATGCCGTACGGGTAGGTGTCGCGCAAATCGACTTTCAATGAAAACGGTAAACGGCGAATGTCGTCAAGTGAACGGATGCCATCCGGATTGACTTTCAATTCGTCCATGCGTTTTTTCATGAGGCCGGAGCGTTGATTATGGTACGCGCTGGAGACCGCTTGTTGAAGCCGCGCAAGTTGCAGCGCCTTGAGTTGCGGCAAAGGAAGGTAATCCGGTGCGCTGGCCGGATGAAACGCGCATGGTGCATGGTGTTTTGCGGACATGATTCTCACCCCTGGCATATGGCGGGATAAAACGGAAACTTTCCGGATAAATTTGTCGGCAAGCATCATAAATTTTTGCACGCCAATCTGTCAAGACAATTTGCCTGTTTGGCGGAACGGCTTTTTTTCGTATTTTCTTCGAGGAGAGCAAACACCTTGCAAAAGTATGGCGGTCGCCGTATAATTTTTATTTCGGCGAATCGACTGCGTGTGGACGGAAAGGCTTGTTGTATGGGCGCGAAGGATGACGAAGTCCCCGGCGAAGATATAAGTACGCCCCTTGATCCGCCCACGTTTTCGCCCCCCGCGGAGATGCGGGAGGAATACCTGAACAACCACAAGGCGGAAATCGACGCCATGCTGGCCGACGCCAGGGCGGACGAATGGAAACCGGTGATGAATGTCATCAACCATGTACGCGGCACCGGGGCGATGTACGGTTTTCCCGCCATGGGCGATGCGGCGGAACGTCTCGCCAAGGCGGTGGAGTCCGGCCAGGCGGACAGCCTTGAGTACATGAACGAATACGCGCGGATTGTCGCGGCAACCTCGCTCTGATATGATAACCGGGATGCAATATGCATTTGACTTCGTATGGGACAAAACAGATTGTCATCGGCGCCGTTGTTTTTATCGTCCTGGCCGCGTTGTGCGTGATGCTGTACCGGAATGGGGGTCGATGGGGGTATTTGGTTCCGCTCATTCCGCTTGTCGTGGCGTTTTGCTGGATGCTGGCGTTTTTTCGCGATCCGGATCGGGTTGTTCCGACCACTCCCGGCCTTATCGTGAGTCCCGCCGACGGCACCATTACCCACGTTGATACGGCGGATGAGCCGGAGTATATTGAGGGTTCCGCGCAACGCCTGTCCATTTTCCTGTCGATATTCAACGTTCACCTGAACCGCGCGCCCGCTGACGGCACGGTTGAATTCGTCAAGTTCCGGCCCGGCGAATTTTTCGACGCGCGGCGCGAGGAATCGCTCGTCAAAAACCAAAACCAGGACATAGGCATAAAGACCAGCGAACCGGGCATGCCCGCCAAAATGGTCGTCAGGCAGTCCACCGGCGCCATCGCCAGAACCATTGTCTGTCCGGTGCGGCCGGGAGACACGCTTGCGCGCGGGGACCGTTACGGCATGATCAAATTTGGTTCGCGGACAACGCTCTTTCTTTCGGACGATGTCGAGGTCGAATGGCTGGTTTCCGTGGGCGACGCTGTCAAAGCCGGCGAGACTGTTGTAGCGCGGGTGAAAACGCCTCAATAATAAGGACGCAAACTCACATGACATTCAGGCCGACGTATCGCCGGGTGCATATTCTTCCCTCGCTCCTGACTCTTGGCAACTTCGCCTGTGGTTTTTTTTCCATCGTATTCTGCCTGAACGCGCTCTATTTCGCCTCGCGTGCGCAAACGCTGAGTCCCGGCGAACAAACCGGCGTTCGCGGAATTGAAGTCGGTGCGCCAGCCGACATCAGAAAGCGCGACGCCGAATTCCGGAATTCGGCGGTCGGACTCATGGAGCGTTCGTCCTATCTTCTCCAGTGGGCGTGCGTCATCCTTTTTCTCGGCATGGCGTTCGACATGCTGGACGGCAGGGTCGCGCGGCTTATGGGCGCCTCCAGCGCATTCGGGCGCGAACTTGATTCGCTGGCCGACGTCATTACCTCCGGCATTGCGCCGCCCATCATCGTCAATACGCTGTGGATAACGGTTATGCCGACCGCAACCTCATGGTGGGGGCAGGTGCTTGTCTTTGGTTTCATTTTCGCCGCCTGCGCGATGCTTCGGCTCGCGCGGTACAATATTCAGGACGGCACCGAGGACAAGAATGTCTTTTCCGGCCTTCCTACTCCGGCCGCCGCCGGTTGCGTTGTGACCGCCGTCATGGTCGCCTATGGCGACTACCCGCTTATCGAACGGGTATGCAGTTACCTCGACGCGCTTATCGGACCAAGCATGAATGCGTTCCAGGTCAAGGTCAACCTGCTTGCGCTGTATCAAATTATTCCCGCGCTTCTGATGGTGTCGTCGGTGCCGTTCGTCCATGTCGCCAACCGGTATCTTTCGGGCAAAAAATCGTTTGCCTTGTTGGTCGTGGCTGTCATAATGCTTGGCCTTTTTTGGCAGGATCCGCGGCTGTTCATGTTTTTTTGTTTCAACGGGTATATGGCATGGAGCCTGATAGCCTATGCCAGGCGAAAATGGTGGGGAAAAACCAATGACCCGGTTTTTAGCGTTGTGGATGCCGTGGCCGAGGGTGGCGATTCCAGGCCCGACGCGGATACTGTATCGGACAAACCTGAACCCGATGAAAAAGCATAATGGACACGGACGATAATGCCAGTACGCCTGGATGTTCAGGCGTGCGGTTTTTCAATGCAACCCAGGGGAGGTGTGACATGGAAAACATGACGGCAGTGATTTTGGGTGGCGGCAAGGGGTCGCGGTTGTTTCCGTTGACGAAAGAGCGTTCAAAGCCGGCGGTGTCGATTGCCGGGAAATACCGTCTTATCGATATTCCCATTTCCAATTGCATCAACTCCGGCATTACCCAAATGTATGTTCTGACCATGTATCAGTCCGCTTCGCTCAATAATCATATTTCCAACGCCTATCGTTTTGATCAGTTTTCGCGCGGTTTTGTCCAGGTGCTGGCCGCGGAACAAACGGCGGATTCGAACGAATGGTTTCAGGGCACTGCCGACGCGGTGCGCAAAACATTGCCGCACCTCGGCTATAAGCACGGGAATGTCGGTTTGGTCCTGATTTTGTCCGGCGACCATTTGTACCGGATGAATTACCGCATGTTCCGTGACAGTCATATCAGAACCGCCGCCGACGTTTCCATTGCCGTCATGCCGGTTACGCGCGAGGACGCGACCGAGCTGGGCGTACTCAAGGTGGACGAGACCGGCCGCATTATCCAGTTTCACGAAAAACCGAAAACGCCGGAACTTCTGGACGAGTTGCGGACCGACACCGGCATTTTCGGGCTTTCCCCCGAAGAAGCCGAAAAAAGACCGTACCTTGCCAGCATGGGTATTTACATTTTCGACCCGAAAACGCTGACCGATCTTCTGACGAGCGACATGACACGCACCGACTTCGGCAAGGAAATCATTCCCCAAGCCATTGAGACCCACAAAATGCAGGCGTACTGTTTCGACGGCTATTGGGCCGATATCGGGACAATCAAGGCGTTCTATGAAGCGAATCTCGATTTGGTGTCGCCGGTGCCGAAATTCAACCTTTTCGATCCGACCCAGCCCATTTATTCCAACACCCGGTATCTGCCGGGCGCGAAAATGAATCGCGCTTCGGTTGAGGCCGCGCTTTTGTGCGACGGCACCATTGTCGAAGGTTCGACCGTGCGCGATTCCATTCTTGGCGCCCGTTCGCGCGTGCGTCACGGTTCGGTCATAGAAGAGTCGCTCGTTATGGGCGCCGACTTTTATCAGCGCGGCGACGATCCGTCTCCGCAGATCGGCGTCAACGAGGGCGCGTATCTGAAGCGGTGCATTATTGACAAGAACGCGTCCATCGGACGCTATGTACAATTGGTCAACCGGCAAAATTTGCAAGAGTACGATGATCCGGAAGAACGTTTTTATGTCAGGGACGGTATTATCATCGTCGTGAAGGACGCGGTTATTCCGGAAGGATTTGTTTTTTAACAATGTTCCGCCGATCGGCTGGAGCGGAAGGGGGTTATGAAAAAGGTCTCGCGGTGGTTCATCAACGGACTTCTGGCGTTTTTGCCGATATCCATTACCTTGTACGTCACCTGGTGGATTGCCAGTCGGGCGGAAAGCGTGTTTAGTGCGCCGCTTCGGCGCTATTTGGGCGTGTCCGCCGACAACACCGGATACTACTTTTACGGGCTTGGCCTGATTTTCATGGTGATTGTACTGGTGTTTGTCGGTTTATTCCTCGAGTTTTATTTGGGCAGGCTGATGATGCAGTGGAGCGAATCGCTGCTTGCGAGAATTCCCATTGTCAAGCAACTCTATTCCGGCATAAAGGAAGTCATAGACTTTTTCAACCCGAACAAGAGCCGTAATTCCGGCAATTACATGGTCATCGTCACCATGACGCCGGATGTGCGTTTGCTCGGGTATGTGACCCGCGACAATCTCGCGTCGCTCAAGGGCGATATAGGCGGGGAGGATGACGTTGTCGTTATTCTTCCCTTCTGTTATCAAATGGGCGGAAATACAATGATTGTGCCCCGACGAATGGTTCGACAGCTTGACATGTCGTTTGAGGACGGGATGAAGCTTGCCTTGTCCGGTTTTGTGCTGACCGGCGAGCAATCGCCGCCAACCCCCATGGAAACGTTGCGGGACGCGATTGCCAAGACATCGCAACGCAGAGACCCGAATTGATAAACAAAGGCATTTTTCTTTATGCGCTACGCCGTTTGCAACGAAATGTTCGGTTCTCTCGAATTTGCCCGTCAGGCGGATATGACAGCGGCGCATGGGTTTCATGGCATTGAAATAGCGCCGTTCACCCTTTTCGGCGATTTTTCGCCTGGCGCCGTCAAGGCGGGCATTGTTGAGGCAAGGAAGGGGTTTGCCGCTTCGGGGCTTGATTTTGCCGGGTTGCACTGGCTGTTTGTCAAACCCGATGGCTTGCATGTGACTGCGCGGGATGAAGCGCTTCGTCGCCGGTCGTGGGAGCATCTCGCGTTGCTTGTCGATATTTGCGGCGAGTTGGGCGGCGGAAACATGATTTTCGGTTCCCCCAGGCAGCGGGCGAGTCGCGGCATTCCCAAAAGCGAAGCGCTGGAGTATTTCACCGCCGGTCTCGTCGCCGCCGGTCGTCATGCGGCGGAAAAAAACTCCCTGGTATTGCTCGAGCCATTGCCGTCCGCCGATACCGACATCATGAATACTCTGACCGAGGCGCGCGCCATTCTCGACCAGCTGCATGCGCCCGGTCTTTCGTCCATGTTTGATTTTCACAATACGGCGGACGAAACCGAACCGTGGGACAAGCTGGTTGAAGACAACTACGGCATGATCCGCCACGTTCACATCAACACCATGAACGGCGGTTGGCCGACCGGCGAGGATACCGCCATGATGCCCGTCTTTTCCATGTTGCAACGGCGGGGGTATCAGGGGTGGGCTTCGCTGGAAATTTTCACCATTCCGAACGATCCCGCCCGCGTGTTGATGGAAACGCGCGATTTTCTGGATAAAGCGACAGCATTGTAAATGTCGGACACGACAGAATTCAATCGTACTTTGCCTTTAGGAGAGCACTATGTCCAAGCCGTTCCTGAGCGAAACATTTTTTCTCACCACTCCGGCCGCCGAGCGCCTCTATTTCGAGTATGCCAAAGACATGCCGCTCTATGATTATCATGCGCATTTGCCGATCGATCAAATTCTGGAAAACGCCCAGTTCACCAATCTGACGCAAATGTGGCTCTATGGCGATCATTACAAATGGCGGGCCATGCGCGCTTGCGGCATTCCGGAGAATCTCGTCTCCGGCATTCCGGACGCGGGCGATGATTACGACCGGTTCCTCGCCTGGGCCGCGACGATTCCCCAGACAATCGGCAATCCCCTGTATCACTGGACCCATCTCGAGTTGAAGCGTTGCTTCGGCATCGACAAGATTTTGTCCACCGCCACCGCCCGGGAAATCTACGACGAAGCCAACGAAAAGCTGGCTTCGGACGAATTCCGCGTGCGTCCGCTCATGCGAAAGTTCAATGTGAATGTCGCCTGCACCACCGACGATCCCTGCGATTCGCTCGAGTCTCACCACCGCCTGTACAGGGAACCGGATTGGGGCACCAGAGTGTATCCGGCCTGGCGTCCGGACAAGGCGCTCGCCGCCGACAACGCCGCCCTGCTCAACGCCTGGATCGGCAAGCTTGAAGCCGCTGCCGACAAGACGGTTGCCACATATGAGGACCTCATGGACGCGTTGTGGCAGCGGCACCAGTTTTTCCATGCGCGTGGCTGCCGGCTGTCCGATTACGGCATTGAAAAGCCCTATGCCGTTCTCTATACCCAGTCGCAGATCGACAGCGCTTTCAAGAAAGTGCGTGCAGGCACGCCGCTTGAAGGGCTGGAACTGGCGCAATACCGTTCCGCGGTTCTCCACGATTTGCTGGTCATGGACGCGAAGCAGGACTGGACGCAGCAGTTGCATTTCGGAGCGAAGCGGAACAACAATACAAAAGCGTTTGCCTTGCGCGGTCCCGACACCGGATACGATTCGATGGGCCAGTTTTCCATTTGTGACGAACTGGTCGCGCTTCTCGACCGCCTGGAACAGGAAGGCAATCTGACCAGAACGATTGTCTATGTCCTGAACCCCAAGGACAACGATATGATAGCGTCCATTCTCGCCGCGTACCAGGACGGCAAAACACCCGGTAAAATGCAGTTCGGCACCGCCTGGTGGCATAACGATCACAAGGACGGCATGCTCAAGCAAATGGATGCGTTGGCGAGCATTGGATTGTTGTCCCGGTTTGTCGGCATGCTGACCGATTCGCGCAGTTTCCTTTCCTATCCCCGGCATGAGTATTTTCGTCGTCTTTTGTGCCGAAAGCTTGGCCAGGAAATGGAAGAGGGCGAAATCCCGGCCGATTTCGACATGATAGGCGCCATGGTGCAGGATATCTGTTACAATAACGCGAAGAATTACTTCCGCATGGATGAAAAACCGCGGCATACCGTGGTGATTGAATAAACGGCGAATTTGGAGCAAAAAATGGACAATCAACTGGCCGCGCGCATATTGGCGATTCTTCGTCACGAAGTGGTGCCGGCTCTAGGCTGTACCGAGCCGGTGGCGGTTGCGCTCGCAACGGCGATTGCAACCCGGGATTTGGGGAATACGCCGGAGCGAATCGACGTTCTGGTCAGCGGCAACTTGTATAAGAACGGTCTCGGCGTCATGGTTCCGGGAACGGGCAGGGCGGGGCTTGACATCGCCGCCGCCGCCGGCGCTCTTGCCGGCGATCCCGATTTGGGCCTTGAGGTGCTTCGTCCGGTTACGCCCGAGGTCGCCGAACGCGCCGCGCATATGCTTGCTGAAAACCATGTGTCCGTTTCCATCGCCAATACCCCGAAGACGCTGTACGCAGAGTCCACCGTTCGTTCCGGAAGCGAATCCGCGCGAACCGTGATCGAGGACGCCCACACCCACGTCGCGCTTCGCGAGAAAAACGGCGCCGTCATTTTCTCCGACGAGGCGGCTGTTCTTTCGCCCGAGTTGGTCGAACATGACGATTGGCCGTTGTCGCTCGCGGTCATTGCGGACTTTGTCGAAAATCCTCCGGCCGAAGCGCTGACGTTTATGAAGGAAGTCATCCGGGTAAACCGCGAAGCGGCGGAAGAAGGGCTGAAAGGCGATTACGGCCTGCGCGTCGGCAAGAGCCTGACGCCGCACGCGAACGATATTTTGGGGGACGACGCCGCGTCCTATGCCGTGCGTTTGACCGCGGCCGGATCGGATCTGCGCATGGCTGGCGCGATGTTGCCGGTGATGTCCAATTCGGGGAGCGGCAACCAGGGCATTGCCTGCACGCTGCCTGTTTTGGCGATTGCCCAGCGTATCGGAACGGATGAGGACAAGCTGGAGCGGGCTGTTCTGATCAGCCATCTGGTTGCGATTCATATCAAGCATTTTGTCGGCAAGCTTTCGGCCTTGTGCGGCGCCATAACCGCGTCCACCGGCGCGGCGTGCGGCATTGTCTTCCTTTTGGGCGGCGATGTTGCCTGCATGGGCAGGGCGGTTCGCAACATGTCGGGCGATGTCGCGGGAATGATTTGCGACGGGGCGAAATTCACCTGCGCCCTCAAGGTCGCCACCACCACCGCCGCCGCCATTGCCGCCGCCCGCCTCGCGCTGAACAATCAGGCGCCGGACAGCGACAACGGCATTTGCGACGATGATCCGGAAGCGAGCATTCTCCATCTCGCCAAGCTCGCCGTTGACGGGATGCAGGAAACGGACAAGGTGATTCTCGATATCATGATGGAAAAAAAGGCAAAAAAGGCGTCGGCGCGAATGTGACCCGTAGCCGCGCAAAGCGCCGCTTTCACTGGTTGGAAAGGAATATTGTTATGCTGGAAAAAGTCCGCCTTGGTCGTACCGATCTGATGGTGAGCCGCGTTGCCATGGGTTGCATTCCCATTCAGCGCCTGGACCATCCGGGTGCTGTCGCTCTTTTGCGCCAGGCATACGACGCCGGCGTCAATTTTTTCGACACCGCCCACGTCTATACCGATAGCGAGGCAAAGGTGGGCGACGCTTTTTCCGGCGGTTTGCGCCAGAACGTGATTATCGCGACAAAAGCGATGGCGAAAGATTACGACACGACCATGAAGCAGTTGGAGCAAAGCCTGCGTACTCTAAAGACCGATTACATTGATATTTACCAATGGCACAACCCGGGTGATTTCGATGCCGGTTTTCAAGACGCCCGCGGTCCGTTCCAGGCCATGCAGGATGCGAAAAAAGCCGGTAAAATACGTCATATCGGCATGACTCAGCATCATCTTGATCGTGCCCGGACAGCCGTGCGTTCCGGCATGTTCGACACGATTCAGTACCCGCTGTCCATATTGTCGACGGAGGAGGAGCTGGAGATGACGCGGGAGTGCGTCACGCGCGATGTCGGCGTTATCGCGATGAAGGCGATGTGCGGCGGCATGCTTCAGGACGGGCGATTGCCGTTCGCGTTTTTGAATCAGTACCCGCATATCGTGCCGATTTGGGGCATGGAAAAGAAGGAAGAGCTTGATCAGTTTGTCGAGCTTCTGAAAAATCCCGAACCGTTCACCGGCGAAATGCAAGCGCAGATTGAAGTGCTTCGTGCCGAATGGGGCGACGAATTTTGCCGGGGCTGCGGGTATTGCCTGCCGTGTCCGGCCAACATCAATATTCCGGTCATGATGCGCATAGTTTATTTCGTCAAGCGCAACCGGAGCGGCAGTCAGTTTACGCCCGAGCGTTTGGCCGATTCCGCCCGCATCGACGATTGCGTCAATTGCCGAGCCTGCGTTGACCGCTGTCCCTACCACTTGTCGCCTCCGGAAGGATTGAAGCGCCAGCAGAAAGAGTATTACCGGCAATACGAACTGTATAAACAGGAGATACAGGGGTAATGCACTGTTCGCCCTCATGACAAATGCCCCATGCCATGCGTATGGGGCATTTGTCATGCGCCTGTCCCACACCCATGACCGTCTTTTCGTCACGGAAATTCAGTTCTATTTTCCACCGCCATGGATAGGACCGCGGGACAGGCTCCCCGCCGTCACATTCGTGATATTGCACGTCTTTTGCTGAAAATGGCATGCGATACGCTTCTCCGCCTTCGGCATGAAGCGCTTTTTTTCGGGTTGGCTGTTTACCTGACCATAACAACCACTATAATACAATGTGAACAAAGCAACTTTTTCCGTTGGAGAGGAATATATGCATATCGTAACAGGCGGAGCCGGATTCATCGGCAGCGCCATGGTGTGGAAGCTCAACCAAATGGGCGTCGACAACATACTCGTCGTCGACGAACTCGCATCGGACACCAAATGGAAAAACCTCCGCGGACTCCAATTCAACGACCTCATCTCACCCGAAGACCTGATCGAACTCATGGTCAGCGGAGGTGGACTCCCGGAAACAACAAAAGCAATCATCCATATGGGCGCATGCAGCTCCACAACCGAAACAAACGCCGACTACCTCCTCAACAATAACTTCAACTACACCAGAACGCTCACAGAATTCGCCGTCGAAAAAAATATCCGACTCCTGGTCGCGTCCTCAGGCGCAACCTACGGAAACGGCGAACACGGATACTCCGACGACACAACCATCCTCGGAAAACTGCTGCCCCTCAACATGTACGGATACTCCAAACTCCTCTTCGACCAATGGGCACACCGAACCGGAACCCTGAAAAATATCGCCAGCCTCCGATTCTTCAATGTGTACGGACCAAATGAATACCATAAAGGCGATATGGCCTCCATGGTGTTCAAATCATTCAACCGGGTCATGGACGAAGGAAAACTCTCCCTCTTCCGCTCACACCGACCCGATTACCAGGACGGCGAACAAGTCCGCGACTTCGTCTATATCAAAGATATCGTTGACTGCATGTGGTGGCTCCTCCTTCACCCCGAAACAAACGGCATATACAACCTCGGCACCGGCATCGCCGAATCATGGAACACGCTCGCACACGCGGTCTTCAACGCCGCCGGAAAAACGCCCGCCATCGACTACGTCGATATGCCGCCCTCAATCCGAAATCAATACCAGTACCACACCCGCGCCGACATCACCCGCATACGGCAAGCGGGATACGACGGAAAATTCCGGCCAGTGGCGGACGGAGTGAAAGACTATATTCAAAACCACCTGATGCGCGAAAACCCGTACATCAACAACGCCGACATGGAAAAATAGAAGAACGCTATGGAAGAACGATTGCAAAAATACATGGCGCGATGCGGCGTCGATTCACGCCGGAAATGCGAAGAGCTGATCGACTGCGGAATGGTCGAAGTCAACGGCGAAGTCGTGCGCGAACCCGGCGTCAAAATCGACCCGCGACGGGATATCGTCAAAGTTAACGGAAAGCGACTCAAAACCGAACAGCCCGCCTACTTTGTCCATTACAAGGTAAAAGGCGTCACCACAACCGTCTCCGACGACCTCGGCAGAAAAACCGTCATGGACTGCCTCCCCGGAATCAAGGAACGCGTCTATCCCGTCGGGAGACTCGACAAGGAATCGGAAGGACTCCTCGTCCTCACCAACGACGGCGAACTGGCAAACTACCTCACACACCCCGCATACGGTATCGCAAAAACCTACCGCGTCGTGGCCGAAGGAAGAATCGAACAGGACGTTCTCCTCCAATTGCAGGAAAAAGGCATCCGCCTCGGCCCCGTTCTGGTCAAGCCGACCCGCGTCGAACTGGTCCGGTACGACAACGAAAACACCATTGTCCTCATCACCGTCGCCGAAGGCATCAACCGCGAAGTGCGACGCATCTTCGCCGCTCTCGGCCACGAAGTCAAAAAACTGCTCCGGACACAAGTCGGTCCCATCATTCTCGGATCGCTCAAACGCGGCAATACCCGACTCCTGACCCCGAAAGAACTGGCCACACTCAGAAAAGGCATGGAAGGGGCAACCGCCCAGGACGAAACCGAAATGTTCCCCGCCGGTTCGGCCAAAACACGCCGACCAACCGGCCCGCGCGGAC
>DAIPJX010000190.1:0-4838 GCA_036770065.1 Planctomycetota bacterium | reverse complement strand
AAATAACGTTTTCATTATGCCCGGGCGAGATTCTCGGCATTGTCGGCCCGAACGGGGCGGGGAAAACCACGCTTTTCCAAACCCTCCTGGGCGCTCTTCCGCCGGTGGGCGGCGGTTTTCGTTGGGGGCCGACGGTTGAGACCGGCGTTCTCGGCCAGCACGAGGTTTTTCCCGATCCGTCGCGGACGCCGCTTCAGTATTTGCAGGATTACAATTTGGGCGCCGACGATCAAGACCGGCGGGACAAGCTGGGCGCGATGCTTTTTTCCGGCGACGACGCGTTCAAGCCGGTCAGCGTGTTGTCCGGCGGCGAGAAAAAGCGGCTGATGCTGACGCGGCTTCTTCTGGAAGGGCATAATGTCCTGTTTCTCGACGAGCCGACCAATCACCTCGACATTCAATCGGCGGAAGCGGCGACGCTGGCGCTGTCCGCGTATCCCGGCACGGTCGTCGCAATCAGTCACGACCGCTATTTTCTCGACGAAGTCGCCGACCGGGTGCTGTGGCTGGAGGACGGCGAGTGGCGCATTGCCAGGGGCGGGTATGCCGAGGCCGAGGCGGAGCACGCGCGGCGGGCCGGGGAAAAGTTTGAAAAATCGCTGGATGCGCAGGCTCCCGCCGCCGCGCCGAAACCGGTCAAACGCGCAGCGCCCTTGTCCAACGGGCCGTATGCGGGCTGGCGGACAAGCAGGCTGGAAAGCGCCATCATCGCCAATGAGGAGCGCATGGCGGAAATTCATGCGGCTTTCGCCGATTCCGCCGTGATGCGCGACGGTAATCGCATGCGTCTTTTGCAAAACGAGCTGTCGAAGCTGGAAGAAGACCAGACCCGGCTGGAAGAGGAATATTCCCGCCGGGGATAAATCCTCGCGGAGGAATGCGGCCTCATGCTTGCCT
This sequence comes from Planctomycetota bacterium, assembly GCA_036770065.1. Taxonomy (GTDB): domain Bacteria; phylum Planctomycetota; class SZUA-567; order SZUA-567; family SZUA-567; genus JAJBSZ01. Next base: position 3,941 of record DAIPJX010000190.1, on the reverse strand, counting down.
GTCGTCCCATGGTTTCGCTTGCGCTTGCCGCTATGGCCGGAGCCGCCGCGCGGCGAGTGTATCCGGATCTCGGCGCATGTCTCCCGTATGGAATTGTTCTGCTCCTTTTGCTTGCCGTGTTGTTCATTCGAACGCCCGTCCGGATCAAGCCTGTCGCCATTTCCATGCCGGAAGGATATGCGCCGCACATCATGCCGACTCCCGGTTTTTTCGCCGCTCGCGGTGTGAACCGGTTTATTCTGATTGTCTGCTATGGCGCGTTTCTTCTTGCCGCATGGCGTCAGGGCGCGTGGGAGCGCGCATTGGATCCCGCCGTTCTTCCCGAAGAAAAAAACGTGATCGTCTCCATGACCGCGTGCCGGCCAACCTATCAATATCCCGGAAAAACGGGGCGTTGGCAAATCCCCGTGCTGGTGACGGCGGTCGACGGCGAACCGTGCCGCCCGGTCAGGGTATTGTTGTCCGGCGCGAACGGGCCGGCGTTTTCCCGGGGCGATGAATTGACGGCGAAGGTCCGCCGCGCGGCCGCGAGGCCGAAGCAGTATCCGGGCGCGTTCGATTCGGCCTTGTGGCTGGAACGCGACGGGATTGGCGCGGCCGTATGGACGACGCGGGAGGGCGTGACAGTTGTTCCGGCGCGTTCTCTTCCCGTTGCGACCATGGCCGGGCGGGTGCTGGACGACATCCGGGGCAGGGCGATTGCGAATACATTGCGCTATGGCGAAAGCGAAGGGCCGGCGCTCGCAGCCATGCTGTACGGATACCGGGAAATGTTGCCGGAGGAGGTGCGCGACGCTTTCCGGCGGGTCGGAATTGGGCATGTGCTGGCGATTTCCGGATTGCATGTCGGGTTGATTGTCGGGCTGTTGTGGTGGTTGACGGGATGGGGCGACTGGAGCGGCCGGCAGCGGGCGATTTTTTGTCTTGTTTTCGCATTTGTGTATCTTGGCTTGTCCGGCGGGCAGGTGGCGGCGCAGCGGGCGACGTTGATGGCGGGGATTTATCTGGCCGGATTTATTTGGGGCAGGCGGGGCGATATGCTCAACTCCCTGGGCGCGGCTGCGTTCATTATCACGCTCGCTACGCCGTGCGCGCCGTTTGACGTGAGCTTTCAGCTCAGCTTCATCGCCGTCGTGTTCATTCATATGGCGCTGTATGTGCCGCGCAATGCCGATAGGCCAAGGCTGAGAGGGGCGGAGTATGGTGGAAGTTGGCGGCGGCGCTTCGGGAAAGAATTGTCATCACTGGTTTGGCTCAGTGTTGCGACCTGGTTCGGGTTGTTTCCCGTTATAGCGGCTGTTTTCAACCAGGTGAACCTGATTGGATTGCCGATCAATCTTATCGTGATTCCGTTGATGTCGTTTGTTTTGCAAGGCGGCATCTTGTTGCCGTGGGTTGGTTGGATTCCCGGCGCGGCCTGGGTGGTTACGCTTCCGTCCCGTTGTCTTGCGTGGCTGGCAATGGGCGCGGATTCGTTGCCGTATTCGTCGTTTGCCGCGCATGCGCCGTCTTTTGCGTGGGTGGCGGTTTTTTATGTCATGGCGTTTTGCTGGATGTGTCGGGGCATGATAAAAATATACATGCGGCAGAGGGTATATTCCCGTGTTGTTCTCGGCATGCTTGTCGTTTCGTTTGTCGGTGTGGCGACGACGATGGGTTCGGAGCCTCCGCCCGGGGGCGGAAGGCTGGCTGTGCTTTCGGGGCGCGGCATGCCGGTGGTTGTGGCCGAGTCGGGGAATGGGGCTATTGCCTTGATTGGCGGTGTGTCGAGAACGGGTTTGGCGGAGGCGGGCTGGTTGCACACGCTGCGTCGGGATGGCGTGGTATCCGCTGTGCTTGTTGGCGGGGAGGCGGCGCTTCCTCTTTCGTTTTCATATCATTTTCCGGTTGGGGAGGAGACGAGGGTTCCGCTGGTTGCCGATTTTTCCGATGTGGATCGGGGTTGGCGGCCGGTGGCTGGTGCGGAGGGGGTGGAGTTTGCGGTTAGTCGCGATGGCAGGGGCGGGTTGGTGTGGCTTGCCGTTCGGGTTGGCGGGAGGAGTGTTGTGGTTGGGAGGCGGTTGGCGGAGCGGCAGTTTGGGTGGCGGCGAGAGCATGGGACGCCCGGGCATGATGCGGACTTGTTTGTTTTTGGTTTGACGGATCGTCCGAAGGGGGCGTTGGAAAGCGGAGCGGGTGTTGTTGCCTTGACTGGGCCGATGTTGGATACGTATCCGTTGGGTTGGGTGAATCGTTGGCGTTGGGGCGCGTTGACGGTGACGGATGCGGTTCGCGGGTTTGACGGTACGGGCTGGGCGCTTGTCGGAGAGTAATCCGCATTTCACGCCGAAGGCCGGAAAACATAACGTATTCGGCCTTCGGCGTGGATGCTATAAAATGTACCTGGACAAATCCTCGTTCGCCGCAATGTCAGCCAAACGGCCGCGAACCGTGTCGCCCGTAATCGTAATCGATTTGCCGCGCATGTCGGGCGCATTAAACGACAAATCCTCCAACAACTTCTCCATAATCGTATGAAGACGACGCGCGCCAATATCCTGTGTCGTCTGATTCAACGTCGCCGCAAACTCGGCCATCGCCTCCAACGAATCCGGCGCAAACTCCAGCGTCACGCCCTCCGTCGCCATAAGAAGCTGATACTGCTTGGTCAATGCATTCTTCGGATGCGTGAGAATACGCTGGAAATCCTCCTTCGTCAACGCCTTCAATTCAACCCGAATGGGGAAACGCCCCTGCAACTCGGGGATCAAATCGGACGGCTTCTTGCCGTGAAACGCGCCCGCCGCAATGAATAAAACATGATCCGTCTTCACCGGACCGTATTTCGTCACAACCGTCGCGCCCTCGACAATCGGCAATAAATCCCGCTGCACGCCCTCACGCGAAACATCCGGGCCATCGCCGCGATTCGACCCGATAACCTTGTCTATCTCGTCAATGAAAATAATGCCGCCCTGCTCGGCCCGCTCAATGCCCTCGCGCTGAATGCCGTCGTCGTCAATCAGCTTCTCGGCCTCTTCCTGCTGGAACATGGCAAGCGCCTCGGGAATGGCGACCCGTCGCGTCTTCCGCTGCCCCGGCATCATCTTGCCAAGCATGTCCTGCATCTCCATCGCCATCTCGTCGGAACCGACAGCGCCGAAAATGCCCGCCATGGGCGGCGGCGCATTCGCCTCAATCTCGATTTTCTTGTCGGCGAAACCGCCGTTCCTCAACTGCGTGCGCAGCTTCTCCCGCGTGCGGCTGTGCCGTTCCGCCGCTTCCCTGCCTTCTTCCGATTCATAATCCGCCTCGGGCTTCGGCAAAAGAAAATCGAGAACCCGCTCCTCCGCCGCTTCACGCGCCGACTCGGCGACCCGCTCCATCGCCTCCGACTGGGCCTGCGCAATGCCCGCCTTCGCCAAATCGCGAATCATGCTTTCGACGTCGCGCCCATGATACCCGACCTCGGTGTATTTGCTCGCTTCCACCTTGAGAAACGGCGCTCCCGTCATGTCGGCCAGGCGACGGGCAATCTCCGTCTTGCCGACGCCGGTGGGGCCGATCATGATGATGTTCTTCGGCGTGACTTCATTCCGCATCGCCGGGTCGATGCGCTGCCTGCGCCAACGATTCCGGACCGCAATAGCGACGGATTTCTTCGCGTCGGTCTGGCCTATGATATATTCGTCAAGCCGTTCGACAACGCGCGCCGGCGGCAAATCATCCATCAAATCCTTCTGTTCCGGTTTTGTCATTGATACAGCATCTCCTGAAACTATATGTTGTGTTTTTTTTTGCAGTGCAATGTTTTGCGTTAGTGCGAATTAACAATGAACAATTAACAATGAACAATGGTGGAAAATTCTTACATTATCACTCGCGCGCTACCGCGCGTTTTGCATTACAACGTTGCGTCGTTTGAGAGAGCGCGGTAGCGCTCGAATCCTAAATGTAAAAAA
>DAIPJX010000189.1:0-4908 GCA_036770065.1 Planctomycetota bacterium | reverse complement strand
GCAGCGCGGCCAAAAACCCAAGAGACGCCAACACCATCGCCACCGGCAATCCGCCGAAGATCGGAATGGTGTACCCTCGCATCATGCCGGACTGTCCGGCCGCGAGCACGATGGAACTGCCGATGATGACGGCGGCCGCAATCATGCCAAGCGTCAGCCGGTCGGCGGCGCGACCGATGCGTTCAAAAACGTTATGAAGGTTGTCGTGGCGGAAAACAATGGTGAACCGGCCCGCTCGCGCTTTTTCCATCAAGTCGCGCACATCGTCGGGCATTCGCCTGATCAATCCGGCGAAGCGCGACGCCAGGCGCATGCCGCGACGGGCCATGACGTCGGGACGGTACATGGAGAGCGCCAGTCGCTTGACGGCGGGCGTGACGGCGATGTCGAGGCGGAACGCCGGATCGAGATCCCTGATGACGCTCGCCGCCAGCATGACGCTTTTCACCAAAAGCACGAAATCGCGCGGCAGATACAGTCCGTTTCGCCGGGCTATCGCGAGGATTTCCTGCGCTGTCGCGGAAAAATCAATTCGTTCGACCGGCGTGCCGTAGTTGCGATCGATAAAATCGGCAAGTTCGAAACGAAAGCCCTGCATGTTGGACTCGGGCGCGAACTCGCCAATTTCGGAATACACATCCACAATTGCATCGGTATCGCCGTCCTTGAGGGACATGAGCATGCGCCCAAGTCCGCGCCTCAGATCGTTGGACAAATGCCCGACCTGGCCGAAATCGATCAGCGCAATTTTTCCGTCCGACCGATAGAGCAAATTGCCCGGGTGCGGATCGGCGTGGAACAAACCGGTTTCGAAGTATTGTTTCATGAAACAGTCGGCGATCACCCGCGCCACTCTGGAGCGTTCCCGGTCCGGCAAAAACGCCAAATCGGACACGGATTTGCCTTCTTCCCGTTCCATGACCAGCATGTTCCGCGAGACATGGTCCCAGAAAATGCGGGGAATCGCGATCCGCTCGTCGCCGCACATGCTTTCCCGGAATTTTGTCGCATACGCCGCTTCCCCGACAAAGTCGAGTTCGTTCGAAAGCGTGCGTCTGAGTTCGCGCACCAGCATTTTCGGCCTGACCACGGACAACTCGGGAATATGCGTTTCAATCAATTCCGCCATGGCGCCAAGAAGCGACAGATCCTCGTCGATGCTTTTTTCGATGTCGGGGTGCTTGACCTTGACGATGACATGCGTTCCGTCCAGCAATTCGGCCCAATGCACCTGCCCGATGGAACCGGCCGCATCCGCTTCGGCGGTAAACGAGGCGAACACGGCCGCAAGCGGCTTTCCCAGCGCTTTTTCAATGACCGGCGTTATTTCCTCGCCGGGATTCGGCTGCACACTGTCCTGCATGCGGACAAAAGCCCGCTGAAAATCAGCCGGAATCAAATCGGGGCGGGACGCGAGAATTTGCCCCAGCTTGATGTACACCGGTCCCAATTCCTCAAAAGCGGCGACCAGGCGGTTGGGCAGATCCCGAACCGAATCCGGGGTATGCTCCTTCCTGGCCGCGTTTTTTTCAAGATGCCTGCCGACCCAGGGAAGGTATTCGACAATGCGCATCCGTTCGAGAAAATGGGAAAATCCATGCTTCGCCAGAATGGTGAGAATCTGGCGGAGGCGGCGAATGTTGACGTACGTGCGGCGCATGTCCCAGATATTCAACCGGACTCCTTCTTCCATGGCTGTGGCGTCGATTCCATGGTACGGGTTTCGCCGGATGTTTTCGAGAAAAATTTACTCCAGCGTCTTCGCGATCTTGTCAATGTTCAAACTGCGGGCCATCGCGTCGAAAATGCGTTTGTACGCGCCGCCTTCCCGGTATATCTCCTCATGCGGGCCGCTTTGCACGACTCTGCCGTTTTCCATGACGTGAATGCAATCGGCGTCGATGATTTGCGATACGGCCGGACAAAGGGGCGGATGCTGCGAAACAATTCCCATAGCGTCATGGCGGTGCTTCCCGGGCCGTTCTTGAACACTCCGACAGTCTATAAAAAAACCCGCCGACACAAGGCGCGCATGGCGCCTTCGTCAATCCAGCCACGTTACAACGCCGGATTCCACATCATACACGCCTTCCATAAGCGCAATCCGCCGTTTGCTCACGTTCCGGGCAAGCAGAGGGTTGGTCTTGAGGAAGGTGTCCGCGGCGTGTCGGACATTGGCAATGGTCCACTCGCGCACCGGATCGCGGTATTTGTTCACCGGATGCTCCAGAAGCGCGCCGGCTTGGCGAATCGGATCATAACAGCGATCGAGATATCCTTCTTCACGCGCATTGTTGACGACGGTTTTGATCGCACCGCAACGGGTATGACCAAGAACGACAAAAACGGAAATATTCATATACGCCAAGGCAAACTGCACCGAACCAATAGCCTGCGTTCCCGCCGTGTTTCCGGTCGTATACATTGCGTACAGCCTTCCCGGCGGTTGGGAGAAAATATCCTCCGCCGGCGCCAGGCAATCGTTACAGGCGACAACAACGGCAAAAGGAGACGCCTCCTTCCGGGACAACGATCGGCGCATTTCCGAAGGAATGGGCATGGCGCGCATTTCGTTTCGGACAAACCGGTCATTCCCCCGCCGCAATTCATCCGCATGCCGCTCGGCTTGGCCGGCGACGGCCGCATCGTGAGAAACAACACAACGGAACGACAAGGATACCATCATTGCCGCCACGGCAATACAGAAAAAAATCATAGCTTCTCCCGCCATACGCAATTGCACCACAAAATAAACCGTCAACGTTAATTTTATACGTATTATGGCAGGCCACTTCAACATTTATGCTCTATGAAAATTGGAAGTTTCCGGCGCCGGTTGGCTTTCCAGCGGAGATGATGATAAAAAAGGCTTTTCGCCGAAGCGAAAAGCCTGACTTCTTCATTTCCCCATTCCCGGGCCAAACCTCAGGGCTGCATTCCCCCCGCTCGTTGGCTTATACCGCAGCATCCCTGCGATTCATTATTCAGCGTCCGCGGCACAACCGCGCTCGGGACACAAGAAAATCGCATGAACAAACACTGTTTATTTGCGCTTGGCCGGTTTTTTGGCGGCGGCTTTCTTGGCGGCCGGTTTCTTGGCGGCGGAAGCGGGTTTCTTCGCAGCTTTAGCCGGGGCTTTCTTCGCGGCGGCGGGTTTCGCGGCGGCCTTGACAGGAGCGGCCGGAGCGGCTGCCAGAGCGGCGAGGTCGGCGTGGACCGCGTATTTCTTGCCGCCGACAGCTTCCTTCAGAGCCTTGGATGCGGTGAAGCGCGGCTTCACCGACGCTTTAATCTTGATCACTTCGCCAGTCGCGGGGTTGCGGCCGGTGCGGGCCTTGCGCTGAGCCTTGACGAAAATACCGAAATCCTTGATGTTGACCTTGGTGCCCTTGGCCATGGCGCCGGCAATTTCGTCAAACACGAAGTCAACGACAGCAGCAGCATATTTCAGCTTCGCACCTGTCTTGTCAACCAACGCTTGCGCCAATTGCCGTTTCCGCAACACATCAATCTTGGCAGCCATTTTCTTCCTCCCATCCATCCTGTAAAAATATCCCTGGCCGCCCCGCCTGCCACCGAACACCGGTGACCTATGCGACCGTCACGAAAAGAACGCCGAAAGAACAACTCTTTTTACACATCAACTTTTGGCGGAATATAAGCCATATTTAAAGGATGTCAAGACAAAAATACAAATATTCATCTTTATTTTCCCGCACAATCTCCCGATTGAACCTGCGGTTACGTTCGCCCTGCGGTTTTCCGCGAAGTTTTCTCCTTTCATCATCAAGAACACCATGCGGTTATACAAAACAAAATATTTCCTCAAGTATGCGGCGGATGAAAATCAACGCGGTATATTTTTTGGTTGTACCGACGCACTTTGCTTCCCCAACCCCAATTGAAGTACGGCGCAATCAAGCATATTGACGTATGCGGAAAATTTTATTTTTATAAAAAATTACATATCCTGCCGCCGCGACCGATTATATATTGTGCACTTTTTGTGTTCCGCGCTTGAGCGGTTTTCGCAACAGTCTTCTGTTCCGGGTTTATCCGGAAAAGACGCGGAAAGGAGGCATGTATGAATGTAGGAAGTGCGGGTTCCTCCGTCCAGGCAGCCATGTGGGCCGGAGGCGCATCCTTGCTAAAGGCCGCAAGCCGGGGGGAAACGGAGATGCAGGAGCGCATGCTCCCCATCGAAGCAGCCCAAAGCGCCGGCCGCGCCGAGAGCGAGGTGAGAGGAATGTTTGTCGATACCTATGCGTAAAAACGGCAAGGAATCGACACGCATGGGAAGGCCGGACGGCTTGGTCCGGCCTTCCTTTTTTTTCGCCCCGATACGACCGCGCACATCGACAAACAGACAGGAATATGGTATAGAGTGCTTCAATGCGCTTCAATAACGAGGGGACGACACTTTTCACGGGAGATGCGATGGACACATTCAGTCAAGCGGATCGCTATCTGGACGAAGGCCAGGGCGAAAAAGCGCTGGTACTCTTCCTTCAACTTGCCGAACAGGGCCGGGTGGACGCGATGCATTCCATCGCTCACACTTGCCTGTACGGCATAGCCGGCGTTAAACAGGATTACAACAAGGCGTTTCAATGGTTCACCCGAGCGGCGGACAATGGCTGCCCGCAGGCCATGTATCATCTGGGACTCTGCAACGCCAACGGCTACGGAACGGCAAAAAATCCGGAAAAAGCGCTGGACTGGTACAAAAAATCCGCCGCGCGAGGCGACGAAGACGCGGAATACCAGGTCGGCCTCTGCTACGAAACCGGATCGGGAACAAAGGCGGACCCGGACGAAGCGAAACGCTGGTACCAGACAGCCGCCGCTCACGGCCAACCCGACGCGGACAAAAAATTGCGCGCCGCGGAGTAATCAAAAATCCGACCG
>DAIPJX010000188.1:0-4931 GCA_036770065.1 Planctomycetota bacterium | reverse complement strand
TGAATGTAAGAATTTTCCAGCATTGTTCATTGTTAATTGTTCATTATTAATTTGCACTTAAGGATGTCTTATGTCGATTAGTGATTCGATTTTGGAAAACATGTCCAAAGTTTTCGCTGTGTTTTTCGGATCCGCCAATGAGCGTGAGTTGAAGGCGTTATGGCCGAGGGTGGTTGAGGTCAATAAGGCGTGGAAGGAAATCCGCGCGTTGTCCGATGCCGAACTTCGGGAGAAGACGACCGAGTTTCGCCGCCGGTTGTTGTCGGGCGAGACGGAGGACGAGATTTTGCCCGAGGCGTTCGCGGCGGTTCGGGAAGCGTCGCACCGCACGCTGGGCGAAGGCAGGATGATCGACGCTACGTATGACGAAATCGTCATGGAGGGCGGGCGTTTCGTGTACAAGCCGGTGGAGGGGCAGATTCCGCTGTTTGCGCATTTCGATGTGCAGGTTTTGGGCGGCATTGTTCTTCATGCCGGCAAGATTGCCGAAATGGTGACGGGCGAGGGCAAGACGCTTGTCGCCACCCTTCCCAGTTATTTGAATGCGCTTCGCCCGTCGGACGAATGGGTGGAGATGGCGAAGCGGTTGCAGGGCGAAGACATGTCGTCCTGGCGCTTTTTGCCGTATGGGCGGTTCCGCAGCGACGACGGGACGGTCGTGTACGAGGAGATGGAGAAATTGTGGCCGGAGCCGGAGGATGTCGGTTTCCGTTATCCGGAGATGATTATTCCGGTGTCCCGTGGCGTTCATGTGGTGACGGTGAACGATTATCTGGCCAAGCGCGACTCGGACTACAACCGTCCGCTGTTTTCGTTTCTCGGCATGCGGGTCGGCGCGATTCAGTCCGGGATGGATTCGGCCGAGCGCTATCCGATATACCGCGGGGATGTGGTGTACGGCACCAATTCGGAGTTCGGGTTCGATTATTTGCGCGACAACCTGAAGGTGAGGAGGGAAGATCAGGTGCAGGCGGATCGCAATTTCGCCATTGTCGACGAAGTCGACTCGGTGTTGATTGACGAGGCGCGGACGCCGCTGATTATTTCCGGATCGACCCACCAGACGGTGGACAAATATTATCTGGCCGATCGGGTGGCGAAGAAGCTTTCGGGCGGCGAGTCCAATCGGGTCGAGGAGCGCATCGCCGAGATTATGAAGACGCAGGGCCTCCAGCGCGAGGATGCGCGTATGGCGGCGGAGGAGGATTGGGACTTCGTCTATTCCGAGCGCGATCACTCGGCCAAGCTGACCGAGCGCGGCATGCACCAGGCGCTTCGGCTTTTGGGCATGCAGGATATTTATTCCGGCGAAAACCTCGACATGCCGCATTATATCGACAATGCGCTTCGCGCGCATTCGCTGTACAGGAAGGATCACCATTACATCGTCAAGGACGGCGAGGTGTTCATTGTCGACGAATTCACCGGCCGCGTCATGGAAGGCAGGCGCTGGTCCGACGGCCTGCACCAGGCGGTGGAGGCGAAGGAGCAGCTGAACATCAAGGAAGAGTCGCAGACGGTCGCCACCATTACGTATCAGAATTTTTTCCGCCTGTACGGCAAGCTGTCGGGGATGACCGGCACCGCGATGACCGAGGCGAAGGAGTTCGACCGGATTTACAAATTGGGCGTTATCGCCATTCCGACCAACCGCCCGCTCCGCCGCATCAACTATCCGGATCTTGTGTACGGCACGCTTTCCGAGAAGTACACGGCCCTGATCGAGCACGTGGCGGAGGTGCATGCCGCGGGCCAGCCGGTGTTGATAGGCACGGTGTCGATCGAGCGTTCGGAAGTGATATCGGAAATGTTGAAGCGCCGGGGCATTCCGCACGAGGTGCTGAACGCGAAGAACCACGCGCGCGAAGCGCTTATCGTGTCCGACGCGGGCAAACTCGGGCAAGTCACCGTCGCCACCAACATGGCGGGCCGCGGGACCGACATCAAGCTTGGCCGCTTCACGCGGGAGGAGCTTGTCGAGCATTGGCGGAAGCGCGGGCTTGCGCCGAAAAAGGGCCTTTCCGCCGATATGGACGACGAATCGGTTCGCCTGGCTCTTCTCGAGCATTGGGTCGATCATTATTTGCGTTTCGACGAGAGCAAGGTCAAGGACGTCCCGTTCGGCGACAAGACGCCGGAAGAATGGGAACAGGCGTTGCGGTCGTTCTGGAAGGAATGGGGTCTTCACGGCCCGGCTCTGACGGACAACGTCGCCGGTCTCGGCGGCCTCCATATCGTCGGCACCGAACGGCACGAGGCGCGGCGCATCGACAACCAGTTGCGCGGCCGTTCGGGCCGTCAGGGCGATCCCGGTTCGAGCCGCTTTTTCCTGTCGCTTGAAGACGACACGATGCGCATGTTCGCGGCGGACAAGGTCAAGCGGTTTATGCAATGGGCGGGCCTGAAGGACGGCGTGCCGATTGAGTCGGGCATGGTTTCGAAAACGGTGGAGAACGCCCAGCGCAAGGTGGAGGAGCGCAATTTCGAAATCCGCAAAAATTTGCTCGAGTACGATCAGGTCATGAACGAGCAGCGGCTTGTCGTCTATGGGCGGCGCCAGGAGTGGGTCGAGGGCGAGAATCTCAGGGATTCGATGCTTGAATACGCGGGATCGTATATCGGCCGTCAGGTGGCGCGCGCTTTGGGCGAATCGGCGGACGAGTGGAATATGGAAGACCTGTCGGGCATGATGCGGGACTTGTTCATGGTCGAAGTCGGCCCGGCCGAACTGACGGAGATTGCGAAGAAGGGCGATAGCGAGCGTTCGCTCACGGAGTTCCTGATCGGGCGGCTTGGCGAGGCGTATGCCGGGAAGGAGGGGCGTCTCGGCCAGGATACGATGCGGGTGATTGAGAAGCTGGTTTTGCTGGAGACGATTGACCGCAAGTGGATGGATCATTTGTACGCGATGGATTTGCTCAAGGATGCGATTCATTTGCGTTCGTTCGCCCAGCAGGATCCGAAGGTCAGGTACAAGATCGAGGGTTTCGAAATGTTCGGCGAGATGTGGGACAATTTCGAGACCGAAGTCGCCCAGCTTGCGATGCGCGTCAATCCGGCGCAGGAGATGCGGGTCAGGCAAAACGTTCAGGTCGAGCAGGCGGTGCAGCAGGATTTCGATTCGTACGCCGATAAGGCGAACCGGACCGGCGCGGACCACGGCGAGCGCCACCGGGAGCCTATCCGGAACGAAGGCAAAAAAATCGGCCCGAACGATCCCTGCCCGTGCGGCAGCGGGAAGAAGTACAAAAAATGCTGCGGCAGAAGGAAATAATTCCTCGTATGAATCTTCTGGATTGCGCCTACGCCCTTTCCATCGGTCCCCATTATCTGTATCACCGGCTGGTGAGCGGGAAATACGGGCCTCGGGCGGGCGAGAAGACGGGGCGTGTTCCCGACCGGTTCAAGTGTTCGGCGACAGCCGTGATGGGGACGGGCGATCCGCATTTTGAACCGCCGTGCCTGTGGGTGCACGCGGTGAGCGTCGGCGAAGCGGTCGCGTGCCGCGATTTGGTGCGGCTTTTCATGCGGGACAATCCGCGTTGGGAGGTGAAATTTTCGGTGACGACGGCGACGGGCCGTTCGATTTTGGAGAAGGAGTTCGGCGAGGAGTCGGTGTTTTATTATCCGCTGGATTTTTCCTGGATGGTGAAGCGGTCGTTCGACGCTATCCGCCCGTCCATGATCATGCTGATGGAACTGGAAATCTGGCCGAATTTTCTGGCCGAGGCGGAACGCCGCGCCGTTCCCGTCGTTGTCGCCAACGCCCGCATTACCGAGCGGTCGGTCAAGCGCTTGTCGTATGTTCCGTCCATTGCCCGGCGCATGGCGAACGCGGTTGAGGAGTGGTTTGCCCAGACGCAAACGTATGCCGACCGGTTGGAGAAAATCGGCGTGCCGTCGTGCCGGATAGAAGTGACGGGATCGGTCAAGTACGACGCGGTCCCGGCGGATATCGACGTGGCGGTCGGCCGGTATTATCGCCGTTTGTTCGGCTGTGGCGAGCGCGGGTATGCGGAGGGGGGCGAGCTTCTCGTCGTTGGCGGCAGTACGCATCCGACGGAGGAGAAGACGCTGCTTTCCGCGCTTGCGGAGGCGCTTCCATCCGGTGCGGCGCGGCCCCGGGTCGTTCTTGCTCCGCGGCACCCGGAGCGGCTGGACGAGGTTGAGCGCGAAGCGTCGGCGTTCGGTACGGTGGTTCGCCGGAGCGCTTTGGCGGAGCCTTTGCCCGGGGTGAAGTGGTGCGGGGCGGACATTGTGCTGGTCGACACTATGGGCGAGTTGTCGAAAATATACGCGGCGGCCGATATCGTGTATATCGGCGGCACGATGATTCCTCACGGCGGGCAGAATTTTATCGAGCCGTGCGGGCTGGCGAAGCCGACGGTCGTCGGTCCCAATGTGTGGAATTTTTCCGAACCGGCGGAGTTGCTTGGCGGGGAAGAGTGCTTGAAAACCGTCCGGGACGGCGACGAACTGGCCGTCTGGCTGTCCGGCGTCATTGCGAATCCCGGGGATGGGCGCGCCATGGGCGAGCATGCCCGCCGGGTTCTTTTGAAGCAGCGCGGCGCGGCGCGGCGCATGGCGGATCGGTTGAAGGTGCTGGCTCGTTGCATTACCCGGAAGCACTGAGCCGGAAAGTGCGCCGAAGAGGGGAGACGCATGACGGGCAAACCCGCCGATTCGTCCATTGTTGGTCCTGGCCGTTCCGATGTTCCGACGATTGCCGGCGGCCAGGGCAGGTATCGGGTTATCCGCCTTCTTGGCCGGGGCACGATGTCCTCGGTGTACCTGGCGGAGCAGATTTCAATGGCGCGTCCGGTCGCGCTCAAGATTCTTTCTCCGTCCCTTTCCTCCGATCCCCGGTTTATCGAGCGTTTTTTTGCGTGAAGCCCGCGCGTCGGCCCGGCTCAACCATCCCAATATTGTCG
>DAIPJX010000187.1:0-4940 GCA_036770065.1 Planctomycetota bacterium | reverse complement strand
AAGAATTTTCCAGCATTGTTCATTGTTCATTATTAATTGTTAATTATCAGTTACTGTACCGCCCAGCGGAGATACGCGTCGATAAAGCCGTCTATATCTCCGTCCAACACCTTGCCAATGTCGCCCGTCTCCATGTTGGTCCGAACATCCTTGACCAACTGATACGGATTCATGACATAATTGCGAATCTGACTGCCCCAGGCATTCTCCATCTTCCCGGCATTGCGGGCGCTTGCCTCGGCGGCGCGCGCCGCTTCCTCGCGCTGCTTGAGCCTGGACTTCAAAATCTTCATCGCCGTGTCCTTGTTCGCGTGTTGCGAACGCTCGTTCTGCACCGCCACGACAATGCCGGACGGCAAATGCGTAATGCGAACGGCCGAATCCGTCTTGTTGACATGCTGCCCGCCCTTGCCTCCGGCGCGGTACGTGTCGATTTTCAAATCCTTGTCGTCGATGACGATGTTGATATCTTCCTGATAGTCGGGGACAACGTCAACAGCGGCGAAGCTCGTCTCGCGCTTGCCCGAAAACGGACTGATCCGAACCAGCCTGTGCACGCCCATTTCGCCGCGCAAATACCCGAACGCAAACGACCCCGTCACCCGCAGTTCAACCCCTTTTATGCCCGCTTCTTCGCCCGGCTGAAAATCCAGTTCCTGCACTTTCCAGCCGCGCCTTTCGAAAAAGCGTAAATACATGCGCATCAGCATTTCCGCCCACTCGCACGCGTCCGCGCCGCCCGCGCCCGTGTGAATGCTGAAAAAGCACGGCTCCCGGTCATGCGGCTGCGACAAAAGCGCCATCAGTTCCAACGATTCCAGACTGGAAAGGAGCGCCGCCGCGTCTGCCGCCACTTCGTCCATGCCGCTCGCGTCGCCGTCCGCCTCAACCAAATCGAACAATTCGCGCGCGTCGTTCGATTTCGCCTCGACCTCGCGCAACGGTTCGAGAATGGCCTTGACGCTTTTCAATTCTTCCACATCCTTCAGCGCCGTTTCCTGATTGTTCCAAAAATCGGGCGCCGCCATGCGTTCTTCGATTTCCGCCATGCGTCCGGCCTTGGCCTCGGCGTCCAGCGACACGCGCAGCGCCGCCACCCGCGCCGCGACATCGTCCAGCGTCGCTCTAATCTCGCTTATTTCGGCCATGCGGGCCACCAACCTTTCACCGCGAACGGTCTCGCTTATTGTATTTTCATTTTCTTGATGCGCCGCGCAATGTCCCGCGCCAGCAACTCCACATCTTCCTGAAAGGAGAACTCGCGGATAAACGTGCGGCACGAGCGTGACAGCATGATATTTACTCCATGCTCCGCGCCGGGGCGAAAATCGGTTCGCACGCCCAGCACCGGTTTGCCGCGCGCGTACGCGTATCCCATTTCCCAGGCGACGCCCGAATCCACTTCCGGCCCGTCGAGAATGGCCAGAACCAGATCCGCCGACTCAACCCCGTCGACGCACATGCGGAACAACGCTCCGTAATGCTTGTCGTCGTTGTATTTTCCCGCCGGTTTGAAATCCTGCGGCATAATGATTTCCGCCGTCGGCAACAATTTCCCGAGCGCTTCCGAGACCATGCGGTTCCATTTGCGTTCGATTTGGGTAAACAGCGCGGCGGCAAAATAAATGCGCATTGTCCCGTCCTTTATGCAATCGGCGCGCGGCCGGGTTATTCGAAAAACACGACAGCCTCTTCGGCATAGAGGTTGTCGCCTTTGTGAAACGACCGCCCGACGCCGTTCTCCAATACTTGAATATGGAGAATGCGCATGCCTATTTCTTCCGCGTAGTCGATGAAGTCGCGAATGGAAAACAAGTGGATGTTCGGCGTTCTGTACCATCGGTGCGGCAGCCAGCTCGTCACCGGCATGCGCCCGCGAACCGCCAGGTCCAGCCTGACCCGCCAATAGCCGAAGTTGGGAAAACTCACGATGCCGCGTCGCCCCACCCGGCGCATTTCAGCGATGATGCTGTCGGGGTGGCGCAGCGTTTGCAGCGTTTCTTCCAGAATAACCCAATCGAAACAGCCGTCGGGAAACACTTTCAGGCCAAAATCCAAATCCGTTTGAATGACCGGAATTCCCTTTTCCACGCACGCCGCCACTTTGTCCGCGTCGAGTTCGACGCCTTGCACGACGCTGGCTTTTGTCGAACCGAGCCATTCGAGGAGCGAACCCTCTCCGCAGCCGAGATCGAGGATGGACGCTTTTTCCGGAATCATTCCGTCGATGACGTCGCGTTGCCAATGCGGATTCGGCGCGATGCGCTTTTCCGCATCCGCATCCGGTTCCGAATTCGATTCCGACGAACCGACGCTTCGCAGAAAATTGCCGCCTTCCCGAAGCAACAGATTCAAAAGCGCCGGATCGACCTTGTCGCTCATCAAGCGGAGAAGCGACGACAATTCGCTTCTGTCGACCGAACTGGCAAATTCATCGTTTCTGTCCATGATGGCTTACCAGCGGAGCAATGCCGACGCCCATGTCATGCCCCCGCCAAAAGCGACCAGCACTACCAGGTCTCCTTCTTTGACTCGTCCCTGGCGGTGCGCTTCGTCGATTGCGATGGGAATGGTTGCGGCGGACGTGTTGCCGTATTTGTCGATGTTGACGAATACTTTTTCGAGCGGAATATCCAGGTGTTTCGCCGCGCTTTCGATAATGCGCGCGTTCATCTGGTGCGGAATTATCAGATTGATGTCGTCTTGCGACAGGTGGCAGCGCGCCAGCGATTCGTTGACGAGCGAGACTATTTTGCTGATGGCGTGTTTGTACACCGCCCGTCCGTTCAATTTGATGTATTGAAGGCCGGCGTCCAACGTTTCGGTCGTCGGGGGGTTCCGCGAGCCGATGCCCGGCAGGATCATCAAGTCGGCGCCGGAGCCGTCGGAGGCGTTGTGCGTATCGATGATGCCGGCGTTTCCTTCCGTCGTTTGGGACAGGACAACCGCGCCCGCGCCGTCGCCGAAAAGGATGCAGGTTCCGCGGTCGGTATAGTCGGTGAAGCGGGTCAGCGTTTCCGCGCCCACGACCAGGATATGTTTCGCCGTTCCCGCTTCGATTGCGGTTCGTGCAATGGACAGGGCATAAATGAATCCCGAGCAGGCGGCGGCCAGATCAAACGCCAGAATCTGTCGGCACCCCAGCATAAACTGGAGCCGGCAGGCGGTGGCGGGAAAAATCGTATCCGGCGTTACGGTTGCGACTATAATTTGGTCAATATCCTGCGGCGTCAGTCCCGCATCGGCGATGGCTATGCGGCTTGCTTCGAGCGCCAGATCGCTTGTCGCCTGTTCAGGCGCGGCCATTCGGCGTTCGACAATGCCGGTGCGTTGTTGAATCCATTCGTCATTTGTTTCGACCATTTTTTCAAGGTCGGCGTTGGTTATGCGTTTTTCAGGCAAATAGCTTCCGGTACCGGTTATTTTAGCCCGATAGGGTTTTGAATCCATCACAGCCCCTTCACTGTTTGATCTATCCATAATGCCAAATATAAAACAAGCAATATATACGTATGAGCGGTGGTATTTTACTCTTTTCCATCCATGTTTGCCATGGAAAAGCGGGTATATATCGCCTCTACTGCAAAATCCCCCCGTCCCGTTTTTTTAAGCCTACATTTTGTATCACATATAAGATAACGTCCAACATTCGTCTATGTTGGACGTTATTTTTTCATATGGTATTTTTTTCTTTATCGTCCCGCGTAAAATCCTTTTTCGGTTATTTTTCCTGTTTTGGTATCGGCATAAATGCGGTAGTAGGCGCGTTTGTTTTCGCCTTGCATATCTTTCCCGGCCCAGAATTGCCAGACCATTATCCGTTTCTTTTCATTTGAGTCATAATACCGGGCTTTTTTGAGCATTGGCATAATATCCTGGAAGAATTGCCCTTTTCGCACATAGTTTTTGTCCAGCCACAGGCATGCTTCCAGGCGGTCGCCCGGATTTTGCGAAGCGAGTTTTTCGACCCATTGTTCTGCTCCGTCCGGTGCGTCCTGGTATGCTTTTTGGCTCATGATGGCTCGTCCTTCTTCCGGATTTTCAAAATCCTCGGACGAGAGTATGAATTGTTTTTCCGTCGTATAGTTTGGTATTATTCCTTCACCGTCGCATTCGAGACAGCGGAATTGCACTGACACATGCGCGGACACTCCGTCGAAGGGTGCGGCGCGTGTTCCTGTTCCGTTGCATGCGGGGCACGGTTCATTGCGGTAGGTTGTGATATGGAGCATATAGTTTTGATCAACGTATGCTGTAATTGTGACAGCGGTGCCTTTTTGATCTTTGGTCCGTTTGCGGTAATATTCTCCCTTTTCGATTTGTTGTTTCATTTCATTGAGGATTTCCGGACGGTTGATTGTGCAGGCGTTGAGGTATTTCCCCAATCCATAGCTATTCAAAGTAACGCCACGGTATTCTCCCCGGGCGGGAGCGTGTGTCCAGGAAAAGGCGCGTTCGCCGGACACTCCTTCAACTCCAATCGTACCTAGTGCAATAAAGAGGAAAGCAATCAATACTTTGCATTTTGTCATAATACCGAACCCCTCAAGTAAAAATAGATATTTGTTCCACGTGAAACATATATTTTCAAGTTCCGATATTGTTTCACGTGGAACAACTGTCGCGTTTTTTATAGGACATCTGCGAGTATAACAATAAGTCGGGCGTATGTCATTATGTTTTCTTATTGTTGAATTCGTGTTGAATTCTGTCAATATATCATTCCTTTTGTTGAATACCTATCCGCTTTATTTTCCCATTCAACCAGTTTTTTCATATGCCGACTCCCATCCCAATCATTTATCAAAAATCTTATACCTGTATTTTCAATGCGTTGCCTGTATTCCAACATTTTTTGAATCCATTATTGTTTTATTAGTACTTTTATATCTTTCTTCATAATAACAGTGTTTTAAAGTGTGGTTAAAAACTGGTCCAGC
>DAIPJX010000186.1:0-4959 GCA_036770065.1 Planctomycetota bacterium | reverse complement strand
CGCCGACGGCGGGCTGTCGGAGGCGATATCGTCCAGATCGTTTAAAAAACCGATAGCGTTGTCCGCATCGATCAGTTCGGGATTGTCGTCGGCAACTTCGTCATGGCGCAAACCGCGCCATTCATCCTCCCAATGCGCCGCGGGAACCGTTTCTTCCGACGAATACATGTCTTCGAACGATTGCGCCGGGCCTCCGCCCCAATCGTTGCGCTCCACCGACGCCGTATCGAGGAACGCATCGCCGTCGGCTGCGTCCGGCTTCCTGTTCAGTACGACAGTATCGCCGGCGGCTGCGCCCGGTTTCCTGTTCAGCACGACAGTATCGCCGGCGTCGCTTTTCGATGCCGGCCTGCTATCCCAAATCGCGTCAATGTCCATGCCGGAAAACACATCCTGCTCGGCCGTGAGCGAACCGGAACGGGATTCGGCATGCGCGCCCTTCGCCCCGCCGCTCTTCTCCCGCCAGGCAGCGTCCAAATCCATACTGTCGAACAATTCGAACCGGCGCGTGCTTTTCCTGGTGTCGGAACCGGAATTGCCAACAACATCCGTCGAATCGTCCGCCTTCTCGCCGCTCCGCTTCGAAAACAGGGCATCACCCGGCAAATAATCTTCCGGAGGCTCATACCAGTTCTCCACCGACTGGACAACGCGACCCTCCTCCACCTCCCTGCCCGGCTCGGGCGGACGAAACCATTCAGCCAAACGCGTGAGGCCGCCGTACGGATTGGAACGCGGCGGCTCGACGCCAAGATGGCTTCCACGGTACTGTGCGGGATGCGGTTGCCTGGCCTGGTACGGTTCACTCTCTTCCGAAATCGCCGGCGCGGGAGGAATAATGGACAAAATGTCCACATCCTCACCCTCTTCGGTCAGAAGATCGTCAAGCTCCGCATATCCTTCATTCGCGACCGCGAAAGAAGAGTCGCCGGAAAGCCGTTCGCCGGCGACGACATCCCGAGGTTCGCTCTTCTCCTCCGCAACGGGAATAATTTCCCGAAACGGCGCCGGTTCAAAAGAAGGAGGAGCCATCATGTCCGGACCGGAACTGTCCAATATGTCCGATACGTCCAATACGTTCGATACGTTCGGCACGTCCGCCTCATCCGCATCAGACGCGAAATCGGCCGGCGCGCGATCAAACATCACCGGATCCGTATCGTCCTCGAAATCCAAATCAAGAGTGGAAGCGAAATGTTCAAGAGAAAGCGCATCCGGAATGTGAAGCGCCGGAACATCGGCGGGAGGAACGAGATCGCCAAACACCGCAACCGGACGTCCCTTGTCCGATGCGTCGAAATCGGTAAACAATAGTCTACCGTGCGGATTTTCATCGTGCGATTCAGCCATCAGCGTCTCGTCATGCCGCCTTCACCCGGGCAAGGCGAACAGATCTGTACTCTTGAGAGACAATATCCCTCTTCAATACTTATCGGACCTGACGCATAGAGACTTCACACTATTTCGAACGTACGGCGGTTTCACGCCTTGACGTCGTTGACCACCTCTTTGGCGAGTTCTTCATCAACCAGCGGGGAGACTTTGCCGAACCCGGCGAGCAAGGCGAGATCGGCCATTAAATTAAGCTTGCGGGGCACGCCGCCGGCGCTTTCTATCAGTATATTCTCCGCGCCGGTGGTGAAAATTTCGCCGTCCCCACCCGCCACCGACAAGCGATGATGCAAATACCGGCGCGCATCGTTCGGCGTAAGGCCGGAAATGTGATATTTAACCGTCAGACGCTGGGACAACTGAGGCATCGTCTCCACCCGTTCGCGCAATTCCGGCTGCCCCACCAAAAGAAGACTGAGGAAAAAGCTTCTATCCTGCTGGAAATTGAGCAACAGCCGGATTTCCTCCAGCGTGGCGTCGTCCCGAACCACCTGCCCCTCATCGACAATAACCAGGGTGGACGCGCCGCGATTCCGGGTATGAACAAGAAATTCGCCCAAAATCTCCAGCATGCGCGATTTGTTCCACCCGGAAGGATCAAACCCGAACTGACGCAAAATCTCGGCCAGCAAATCCTCCGGACTCAGATTGGGATGGGAAATAAGCGCGACTTCAAACCGCTCCGGATCCAGTTCGTCGACCAGAATGCGCGTCAAGAGCGTTTTGCCGCAGCCGCAGTCGCCCGTCAGGAGCATCGCGCCCTGGCCTTCCGTCACGACATACAGCACCCGCGCCAGCGCTTCCTCGTACTGGCGGGCAAAAAAGAAATAATGCGGATCCGGCGTGTTCCTGAATGGCTTGTCCGCGAGTTTCCAGTATTTTTCGTACACGTCAATTGCCGCAATCAATCATCTCGACCGCGGAGAACTCCGGATCCGAACTCCACGTCTTGAACAAGCCGCCGACCGGCAACTCCTCCGACACCCAAACCTTGTATTCGTACGTTTGGCCGTCTTCCGCTTCCTTTTCCCACATCATCGACCACATCGTCAATTCGCTGTCGCCGACAAGCATTTCAACGCTTTCGATCTCTTTTGCCTTGTCCGTCATCTCGCGCATGCGATCGGCGAAACGCGCCAAGTTGATTTCAACTTCCCCGCCTTCGCCCACCGTACCGTCGTCGTCGATCGGTTCGCGGCGGATAACAACGGCCTTTTCATCGCCGTCCCCGGCGACGTCAACCACGACGACACGCTCGCGATTCCCAATCTCCGGACCGGCCGTGTCCATCAGAATGGCCCATTCGCCAACCACGGCGTTCCGCAAACGGTTCGGAAAAACAGCGTCCTCCGCACCAGCGACGCCAGTCAAGACCAACGCCGCGAAAAGAAGGCATATATACGTTTTCATAACCTCTCTCCTTGCCCTATTGTTGCAAAGCCCATCGGACTACGCGCCGACGGACTCGTCCGATTCGGCGTCATCCCCGGACCCGTCCTCATCATACTCTTCCCCGTCATGCTCCCATTCTTCGTCGTCATATGCGTTTTCCCGCGCCTGCTCGATTATATAGTTGAGCTTCTCGACAGCGCTCCACACGGCATTGACGCCGTCAATGGGCAGGGAAATGCTCACCGACATCATCCCGTCAAGAGCGCCGACGCCAAACGCGCCAAACGCGCCCGTACGCTTCATCCCGTCCATAAACGATTGAAACCGTTCGGAATACTCCGCCCCGCCGTCGCTCGATTCAGCCGCTTTCACGAACTCCCGGCCAAACGCCTCCAACGCCTTGTCCACATCAACGACAGCAAGCATATCGCGGCTGGCCCCGACCGAATCCACCGCCTCCCGAAGCAATGCGCCAGGCTCCGGCGGATTGTCAAGCGTATCGACGCGACCCAACGCATCGACAAGATCGTCCTCATCCACAATCCCGCTAACCGAAACAAACACGCCGTCCTTCGCCGCGCCATAATACGCATACTGCGCCAACTGGTACAACGCATGCAGCATTTGCACCTCGTTCACGCCGCTCAGTCCCTCATTGGCGGCGGCCATGACAAACGCAGCCGCATCCCTGGCGTTGAATGTGGTTTTGACATAGTTGACGCCGGCGGCGGTAACGCCGTCGACAGTGGTGACGGCAAACTCATACTCCGGCTTCGTCACGGCCTCATTGAGCATGCCGTTCATGATAGCCGCCATTTCCTTTTGGAGATCCAGTATTTTTGCGGCATTTTCCGTCTTCACCCACATGACCGACACCTGGCCGTCCGGCGTCATGTCGGTCGCCGTGAGGGAGTCGCCAAGCTTCAAGCCGACGATCTCGTCCACCAATTTTTCCATGCGTTCGGAAAATGACGGGAACATGGCCTGGACGATTTCGCGGCTGAACCGGCGAACGCAATCGGCATAGCCGGGAATCATTTGTTCCGCCGAAACCGCAACCCCCATCGCCATCGCGCCATCCGCAACCGAAATGGGCCGCGCGTCAATCGGGCCGCGCGCCGCCGAATTGGCCGCCAGTTCGGCGCCGAACGAGGGCGAATCAAAATCGAGCCTCCCTTCGAGACCGATCCGCTTTTCACTCAAACCGAGAACAAGCGCGCCGCGTTTCGCTTCGCCCAATTCGCCGAAGAAATTCGTCGTATGATTCTCGATCAGCAAAAGAAAACCGTCGACCACCTTGGGGTTGATGCCAAACCCGGCCAGCTCGTCGTCGAATTTCTTTTTATCCTCTTTGATCTCTTCGGAACGGAGTGACGCGATTTCCTCCAACATGTCGTCGATGTCCAAATCACGCATCAAGAGCGCCGGCCATCCTTCCGGTAATTCGCCTCGAAAATACACGTCGCCGCCGTACGTATACTCCGCGCTCCAGTCGCCGAGCGCCTCGACCAGCGCCAGCAGTTCGTCGCTGTTGCCGGAGTCTGTCAGGGCGACATAGCCGTCGCCTTCAAAAAAACACGTCTCGCCCAACTGCGGCAGGACGGCGACGCGCAATTTGCCGTTTTCGCCGGGGGCAAGTTCGACGCCAAGGCCCTCCGCCAGTTCATCCGCGCCTACAGCCATGAAAATCACGGGAACGCTGCTGCCCTCCACAAGCATGAGATGCCACGGCGTACCGGACTGTTTGCCGAACAGCACGTCCGCCATGGGTATCTGCATCTGCGCCATCATGGAAACAAAACCGGGCGGCACGGGGTTCCTGGTGTCGGCCGTGACCGCCGAGACCGTCCCGTCCAAACGACTCAGGAAATCGCCGGGCGCCTTGACCGCCACATGGTACAAGACGTTGTCGGGAATCGCCGGCTTCGCCTCGGCCGCGCCAACAAATCCGGCGCTCATGAACAACACCATTACACACCACAACAAACGCATCCGCATGCATGTCTCCATTACAGTAAACTGACAATTAATAATGAATAATGAACAATGAATAATGGCGGAAAATTCTTGCATTCAAGATTCGAGCGCTACCGCGCTCTCTCAAACGATGCAACGTTGTGATGCAAAGCGCGCGGTAGCGCGCGATTGATAATGCAAGAATTTTCCACCATTATT
>DAIPJX010000185.1:0-4963 GCA_036770065.1 Planctomycetota bacterium | reverse complement strand
GACAAGCACAGGATAATTCATTTGCCCCTGGCCTTGGCGGCGAGGCGGCCGAGAATTCGTTTCTCCGCTATGCCGTCGGCGAAGCCGAGAAAAGAACCGATGCGCCGCAGCCGGTCGCCCGCCGCGCCCGCCATTAGTCCGACCGGATCGCGCGCGATAAGGACGGGGAAGGAGCTGTCCAGGGAATCCCAGAACTGAATCCCCGCGTTGCGCCATGTCCGCACATCGATGCCGAGGCATTCGGCAAATCCAAACAACTCGGGCAATGGCAGCGTGGTCGGCGCTGTTTCGCGCGGCTGTTCGTTTTGCAGCAAACGCTCGCGCGCGAGAGCCAGGCCCTTTCCCATCGCGGCGGCCAGTTCCGACGCCGCCGGATACATCAACGCCGTGTTCATCGGCGCTTGCGGCGAGACCCAGCGGGAGTTGTCGGCGAGGAGGCGGGGGGACAGCGATTCGAGCCAGGCCGGGTCGGACGCCATGGCGAGCCAGTGCAGCATTTCCCCGGCGGTCGCGTACAGGCAATATTCCGCAACAGCGATGTTCGGATGAATGTCCAGTTCCTGCGCCGAGCGAAGCGACCGTCGAACCGGTTCAAGCATGGCTTCGTCGTATTTTCCTTCGGCGACGGCGCGCAGCACCGCCTGGATGATTTCCTGTTCGAACGCGCCCGTCACCATTTTTATTATGGAGTCGGGCACGCGCGCGCTGTGACGCCTGGCCCGGTTCATGAACGGCACGGCCTGGGTGCCGAGCCGGGCCGATTCGTTCAGGAGTTCTTTTTCCTTTTCGCCGGAAAAGCGCCGGTAGAGCATGCCGCGCACCGCTTCGGGCAGGCGGTCGTGGACGATGCCGTGTTGTTCGAACCGTTCCAGCGCTTCCTGGCGGCTGAGCGAATCGCGCGCCGCCCGGACATCGCGGATCCAGGCGAAATCCGTATCCGGGGAAAGCGGCACGTCGTTTTCGCTCCGCGCCGGGTCTCCCTGTATTTCGGCGAAATCGCGGAAGAGGACGGCCGAGCTGTCGAAATCGTCCAGCCGCACGAGCCAGGTGGCTTTGATGAATTTGTCGAGCCGCGCGTCGTGCGCGACGAACGATCCCCAGGCGATGGCGTTGCCGTCGCTGTCCGAATATTGCACGGGCGCGACGGAGCGCACGATGCGCCACGACAGCGCGCTGGTCGGAAAATCGGCGGCGAGGCAAATCGCCATGGCGGCGGCGATTTCCCGGTTGCTGTGCATTGAGGGGAGGACGAGCTGGCGGAACACGGAGACGCCGTCGGAATATTGCGGCAGGTTGGAGCGGGCGGCCTGGAGATCGCGTTCCAGCCGCGCGATCAAGTTTTCGCCGTGGTTGTATGGTTGGGCGAGTTCGGCGGCGCGGAGCGCGTAGCGCATGTTCTGCACGGGTTCGAGTCCGGACAGTTCGTCGAAGAACCACCCGCACGAGGTGTACATGAGCATTGCGTTGTGCCTCGCTTCGAGGAGCGCCCACACCGCGCCGATTTCCTCGAGCGAGAGCGGCCGCTGGGCATGTTGTTTGATGAACGCGTCCCGAACCGGGGGCGTCGGATCGAGAAGCACCCGGATATACCGGGCAAAGGCGTCGTCCGCGTCCAGGAGCAGCCCGCCCAGTTTTTCGCGGACGATTGCCCGGACGCCGTCCCGAAGCGAATCGAAGGCGTCGCGGAGCGGTTTGCGCCATTTCTGGTTCCAGCCGGCGTGGTCCGACGGGGTGCAGCCGCAGTCCCGCGACCATCTGCCCATGCCGTGTCCGCAGCTCCATGAGGAGCCGTTATCGTCTTCTCCGTTCCACAATTTGACTTCCCATGAGGGCGGATTGTCGCGGATGAATTCGCGGGCGGAGACGACGGAGAGTCCCATTTTCGGCGCGATTTCGGAAAAGAGCCGGGACAGCGCGACTTCGCCGTTTTTTTCGTGGTGGCCGTAAATTTCGCCGTCGGTTACGATGGAGACGAGTTGCGCGCCGGGAAAATCGTCGCGGTAGCAAGCGTCCAGTTCGCGGGCGAGGTCGTCCGGCCGGTTCAGGATATGATCGAACGAGACTTTGAGGTTCAGCCCGGGCGTATAGAAGATGACGTCGAGAAAGCGGTTGAAGTGGGTTCGTCCCGCGCCGTCCGTTTCGAACAGGCGGTAGGCGCGTCTGGTGTCGATGGCTCCCATGGACGCGTCCCGCCATTCGGTTTGGCCGAACGGCCTTGCTTTCGACGCCTGGTGCGGGGAGAGTATGACGTATTTGATTGCGTGATCGACAAGGGCGCGGACGGTTTCGGAATCTATGCCGCATTCCGGGAGCCACATTCCGTCAGGATAAAACCCGAAGCGGCGGTTGAAATCCTCGAGTCCCCAGACGATTTGCGCGTGGCGGTCGCGCGCGTCGGCGAGCGGCATCATTATATGGTTGTACGCTTGCGCCATGGCGAAGGTCCGGTCGAGCGTCACGGCGTCTTGCAAGTGCCGCGACAGTTCCGGATGATGCGTCCGGAGCCACGAGGCCAGGGTCGGGCCGAAATTGAAATCGGTATGGGCGTAGTTGTTGTAGAGGTCGACAATGCGTCCGTCCGGGTCGTACACGCGGCTTCTTGCCATGGGGACGTAGCATTCGTCGGCGATGCGTTTGTTCCAGTTTTCCCAGGGCGCGGCCGAATATTGGGGATCGATTTCGCCTGTCCACGGGTTTTCGCGCGGCGGCTGGTAGAAATGACCGTGAACAAGGAGATGGCGATTGCTTTTGAGCATGACGGTCCTCCTCACTCTATGGAAATACAGTATACCATGCGAGCGCCGTCAGTAAAGGGCGCGAACGGTTTTGGAGACAAAATGCAGGAAGGCGTCCCGTTTTCCGACACGCTTGAAAAGTTCCGGCGCGAACCGGCCGGTTTGATTGGTTGCGTTCCCGGCATATGGCCGGTCAACAAGCCGTCCGGCCCCAGCAGCAACCTTGTCGTTGTTCGCGCGCGGAAAGCCATCGGGACAAAAAGAGTCGGCCATGCCGGCACGCTTGATCCTCTGGCGGCGGGGCTTCTCGTCCTTCTCGCGGGGAATGCGACGCGCTTGTTCGACGAACTTCAGGAATATCCCAAAACCTACGAAGCCGGTTTCCGTCTGGGCGAGCGCACCGATAGCCAGGACATAACCGGGACGGCGCTTTCCGACTGGACGCCGTCGCGGGAAACGCCCTGCGGCAGAGAAGAAATTGAAAGCGTGCTTCCGCGTTTCACCGGCGACATTATGCAGGTGCCGCCCATGCACAGCGCGCTCAAGCGTGACGGCCGGCCGTTGTACAAACTGGCGCGGCAAGGCGTGCGGGTGGAGCGCCCGGCCCGGCCGGTCACGGTGTATCGGCTGGAGCTGCTCGAATTCGACGGCGTTGTTGGGCGCATGGCGATGGATGTTTCAAAAGGCACGTATGTCCGCACGGTGCTGGACGATATCGGCGTCGCCCTGGGAACGGGCGCTGTCATGACGTCCTTGACCCGGACCGCCATTGGGCCGTTTCGCCTTGCCGATGCGGCGGCGATGGACGACATTGCCTCACTTCGGCGTAAAGACGATCCAGGCGCATGCTAGTTGCAGGAGAAGAATCACCGGCAGGCCATAGCGAAATTTCGGGTGCAGCGTTTTGTGTCGGAACAGCCGCATGCCGAGGAACACGCCGACGCTTCCGCCGAGCACGGCGGCGCCGAGGAGATTTTTTTCCGGAATGCGCCAGGCATGGCGTATCGCCTGCCGCTTGTCCCATGCCATGAGGAACAAGCCGAGAAAATTGAGCGCGCCAAGATAATACGCAAGCACCATTGTCGGCCTCATCCTTGCGACGCGGGAAAGGTCGCGAAAAAAACATTGCCAGCCATTTCGGAAAAACGGCTGGCGAATGGTATGCCAAAAACCGGGTACAGCTTATTTTTTGTATCCGCACTTCGGGCACGCGCCTTTTTCATTCAGGGCAATGCCGCACAAAGGACAGCGGTCGATTTTATTGTCGGTTTCAAATTCCGCCGACGCCGCGTTCACGCCGCTGGTAAAGGTGATTTTCGCGATATTCAGCTTGTCCTTCAGCAGATCATACACGATTTTGATCATGCCCTCAACCGTCATGGTTTCCTTGGTCACAACCAAACGGCACTCGGGATATGCGATTGCAAGATCGGTTTTGAAGGCGGGGCCTTTCATTGTATTGGTCGGCGCGCCGTTTCTGATGCCCTGTTTTTCATACACATCGAGGATGGCGGGCAGGAGCGGATCGTCTTCGCGCAAGATGAGCGCATGGTCGAAGTTTTTCAAGACGTCCCATGCCGTTTTTTGAATTTCATTGCAGGGAAACACCATATTGACGCCGGGATTGACCGAATCCTCAACCTCAATCGTCAGGCCGCCGGTATGGCCGTGCAAATACTGCGCCTCGCCCTTGAATCCGTAAAATCTGTGCGCGTATTGAAGATCCAGTTTTGCGATGCTTCTCATGATGATTCTCCTTCTGCCCATATACAGGATTTCGGGGAGTTTCATACCCCCATCGTAGTATTCTGTCGGAATTGGAGACGTTGCCGTTACAGAGCGCCTTTCGCATTCGGGACAAACCACCATAAATACAATATCCGGTATAACCGGGCGCATTCCCGATTGCCAGAAAATTTCTTCCGTTTATAATGAATCCATCCGCCACCCGTCGTCGGGTGGCGTTGTTCGTTCGCGAAAGATACCGCTGTGGATCTGGTTGTTTGGGCAATTCTTGTCTTTGCTGTTTCCGGTGTTCTCGCCTGCGCGATGCGGACGAAATCCGCCTCGGCCTTTTTCGGCGCGGGGGGCGCGGTTGTCGCCGGCGGGTTTGGGGTGTTCGGAGCGCTGTCCAGCCTGCTTTCCCGCCAACTTGAAACGAGCCGTACGCTGTGGAGCGTGCCGTACGGAACGATGACGCTTGGCCTTGATTCGCTCACCGCCGTTTT
>DAIPJX010000010.1:0-18517 GCA_036770065.1 Planctomycetota bacterium | reverse complement strand
TGGGGGAAGTATCAACTTTTACCGAAAGTAATTCAAGAGAATTAAATGACCCTGGTTCCGGAGGAGGGCATCGCTTTTGTATTGGCGGCGGTGGAGTTGAACCGGAAGCTTGCGAAAGCGGGTGGGAACGGCGCGGGTCTCGGCGTCGGCGCCGCCATGGAGAAGGACGGGCGGCTGGCCCATGACGCCGTCGGCGCCGCTCTCGCCAGCCCCGGCATGCTGGCCGTCAATGATGCTATTCCGGGTATAATGCGGCCGAAGAAAACATGATTCGTAAAAGAACGCCCGGGAAAGAAGCGCATCACCCCTCGCTGGGATGAACCCCCTTATGCGATCGGGTAACGTACCCGTGCAGTTGTCCGCTGTCGTCCACCCACGGACGCATATCGTCGTCAGACGTTTCGCCTCCCCCTGCAACCGTCGGGTTCCGGTACCCTTCCTCCCCTTGTTTCTTTAGCCAGGCGTGAGGACTTACGCCAAAAAACTTTTTGAAGGTCGACGAAAAATGTTGTCCTGAGGAAAATCCCAGTTCCAGGGCGATTTCGGTAAGGCTCATCCCGCCCTTGACCAACAGGTCAGCCGCCATTTCGGCGCGGCGACGAAGCAGATACTCTCCCGGCGGCACCCCCATCTGTTCGCGAAACTTCCCCTTGAAGCGGGATTCGGACAGGCAGGCGGTCTCGGCCAATTCGCGAATGGTCAGGTTCAGATTCGGGGTTCGGGACATCATTTCCAGTGTTTTGGCGATGTCCGGGGTGATTGCATCCTCCCATTCGCTGGCGGAAGCCCGTGTCAGCAAAAGGAACCACTGGGTAAGAAGGGCGGAAAGCTCTATCCCGCTCAACTCCGACGGCCCCCTGCGGCAAATGTCGAGCATGTGTGCGAAAATATCCCGCATGCCGCTAACGGCTTTGAACTGACGCCGGGGCATGGCCCAAAGAGCATCAAGAAGCGGCCGTGCCCTGAAAGCGTCATAACAAAGAAACGGCGCGCCTGGACGAGGAATGATCGCCTGCATCCAAAAATGCAGGCCACGCCCATGAAGATAGTTGCCGCTTCCATGCATTTCATGGGGCCAGGTGATGAACACCTGATTGCCGCGCAGATGGTAATCCTTCCCACTGACTCTGTAGATTCGCTCGCCCTTCAGAATATGATTGATCTCCATGCGCTCCCGATGCGAATGCATGGGCAGGCCGGTGGAGGTGAACGGCAGGTTCTGCGCCGCGAGATAAGGGATTTCGGGCAGACCGAATTCTTCCAGATTGTATATGAGGCGTTTGCCGTTGGACGGCAGATTCAGTATGGCCATATGATATATCCGCCGCAATGCCCCGAACCGCATCGGGAAAATAATAGTACTATGATATAATCGTGAAAGAACTGGGGAACGGCATGTGCTATAGTGCTCTTATACGCCGGAAAAAAACCGCCATCCCGACGCGCCGATTCCCTTCCCCTTCGTGTAATCTGTCCGGCACAGGTGAATCCGGTCAACCATGCGTTGATACGTTAGCAAAGGGAAAACCTATGTCCACCTCCTCCAGAATACGCGAAGTCTTCAAGAAAAACCAGGGGATTCTCCGACTCGTTCCCAACTGGATCCCCCGCGCCTTCAACCGTCCCGGACATCGCCTGCGCCTGCATCCCGACGACTATTATTTCATGGGGCTGGCGCGCGGCGCCATCAAGGAACGCTGGTTCTGCTCTAGCACCTCCGCCCTCAACGGCCCTTTGGCCCCGCCGGAGGAAGGCTTTAGCCGCGTTGCCATGTCGGACGAATACGAGGACTCTCTGTTCTTCAAGGACGTCATGGAGACACTGGGAGCGGAGTTGATTGGTTCGGAACTGCAAGCCAAATATGGCGCATGGCCCATGTTCTGTAAATTCTTCGACTACGACGCCCCTCTGTTCCACCATCTCCATCTGTCCAACAAGGATGCGATGAAAATCGGCAAATTCGGCAAACCCGAGGGATATTTTTTCCCGAAGCAATTGAACAACCACTTGGGCACTTTCCCGCTGACATACTTTGGTTTCGATCCCGACGCGTCCAAAGAGGAAGTGCGCCGCCGCGTCTTGGAGTTTCAGTCCGACGATAACCGCATCACCGAGTTGTCCCGCGCCTACCGGGTTGAATTGGGAACCGGCTGGTACACTCCCCCTGGAGTGGTGCATGCCCCCGCATCGGTCTTGACCTACGAGCCGCAATGGAATTCCGATGTCTGCGCCGTATACGAAAACATGGTGCAGGGCGAAGTCTTCTCGCGCGACCAACTGGTGTCTTCCCTCCCTGATTCGGAAAAGAACGATATCGACGCCATCATGGGAATGATGGACTGGGAAGCCAATATCGATCCGCACTACAAACAGAAATACTTCCTTCCGCCCCTTCCCATCGACACCGGTGCGGCGGGATACCGGGAAGGCTGGATAGTCTACCGTAACGCCTATTTCGCCGCCAAGGAAACGGTGATTCCGCCCGGCTCCTCCGTTCTGGTCAAGGACAAGGCCGCGTACGGCTGCATCATCGTGCAAGGCCACGGCGAGTTCGGAGCATTCGCCGACGCCGAAGCGCCGCAACTGCTCCGCCACAACCAGTTGTCCGGCGACGAATATTTCGTCAGCGAAAATGCGGCCATGGCCGGCGTACGCGTCGTCAACCACAGCCGCCACGAAGACATGGTGATCCTCCGCCATTTCGGCCCCAATTCGGGAGCGCCGGAAAAATAAGGGAGCGGGCAATGGCTGAACTGTACGGAAAAAGCTATCGCCGCGACGAACTGCTCCGGCGAGTCGGCAATCTCGGCCAGGTTGCGGGCATTCGGGAATACACGTATTCGTCCGGTCGTGCCGAAGGCGTGAGGGCGGTGGAGATCAATACGGGGCCCATGCGCTTCGAAATTCTTTCCGAACGCTGCCTGGACGTCTCCTTCGCTTCGTATCGCGGCGTTCCGTTCGGCTATATTTCCAAATCCGGCCTGCGCCATCCCGCGTATTACGATAAAAACGATCCGACCGGATTTCAAGACAATTTCCTGGGCGGAGTGTTGACCACCTGCGGAATGAACAATATCGGGCCCGCGTCGGAACTCGCCGGACGCATGCATCAGCTTCACGGCTCCCTGTCCAATATGCCGGCGGAAAAAATCGCCGTTGGTGAACGCTGGGACGGCGACGATTGTGTTTTCAGTGTGGCGGGGGAGGTTCATCACAGTGCGTTTTATCAGGGGGATTTGATCCTGAGACGGCGGATCAGCGCCAGGCTGGGCGCGACTTCGTTTCTCATAGAGGACGAGGTGGAGAACCTCGATTTTGCCCCGGCGCCGTGTTTTCTTCTGTATCATGCGCAATTCGGTTTTCCCTTTTTGAACGCGGACGCCAGGCTCATCACCTCGCCCATCGTTCGCACCAGGCTCCGTCCGGGAACTCCATCCGACCGGTCCGGCGGCTTCGCCTCCTTTGACGAACCGGAGGACGGCGCGGAGGAAGTCTGTTTTTATCACTCATTTATTCCGGACGCCATGGGCATGGCCGGTGCGGCGCTGTTCAATCCCGGCCTGGGCGAACGCGGAACGGGCGTCTATATCCGGTACGATACAGCCACGCTTCCCGTGTTCGTGCAGTGGAAAATGCTCCGCAGCCGCGAGTACGTGTGCGGCCTTGAGCCGAGCACGGCGCCGCTGGATAACAGAACCCCGGGCGACATCGCCGCCAACACTTTGCAGCCGATGGAAAAACGCCGCTTCCGCCTGGAGATAGGCATAGTGGAAGGGGAAGACGGGTGCCGTGCGCTCGTGGGCCGGTCGTAGCGTCCTCACCGAACAAATGGAGCCGCCATGGAATATATCGTTGAAATGAACCATATCAACAAAAGCTTTCCCGGCGTGCGGGCGCTGGATGACGTGTCGTTCAATATGCGGGCGGGCGAGGTGTTGGCGCTCCTTGGAGAAAACGGGGCGGGCAAGTCCACCCTCATGAAGGTTCTGGGAGGAGTGCATAATCGCGACAGCGGCGAAGTGCGGATATTCGGCAGGGAAATGGGCGAGATGACGCCCAAAATAGCCCAGGCCGGAGGCATCGCCATGATTCACCAGGAACTCAACATGTGCACCCAACTCACCGTCACGGAAAATATTTTTCTGGGGCGGGAGATCGTCCACGACGGCATCATGCTGTCCAAACGCGAAATGCGCCGCAAGGCCATGGAACTTCTGGACAGACTGAATATGAACATCGACCCCGACACCATCGTGGGAAGCCTGCCGGTGTCGAAACAGCAAATGGTGGAGATAGCAAAGGCGCTGGGCGCGAACGCGCGCGTTCTCATTATGGACGAGCCGACCTCCGCCCTGACCGCCAATGAAATAGACGATCTGTTTTCCATCATCAGGAAACTCCGCGCGGACGGGTGCGGCATCGTCTACATATCCCACCGCCTTGAGGAACTTCAACACATCGTCGACCGCGTCACCATCATGCGGGACGGAAAATTCATCGTCACGGCGAACTTTGCCGATATGACCATGGACGCCATTATCGCCAATATGGTGGGACGGGAGATAAAGGAAAAATTTCCCCACGTCGTGTGCGAGCGCGGCAAAAAAATATTCGAGGTGCGCAATCTTCGCGCGGGAAAAATGGTGAAGAACGTCTCCTTCGATTTGTACGAAGGCGAGATCGTCGGCATGGCCGGACTGATGGGCGCGGGACGCACCGAAATCACCCGGGCGATTTTTGGAGTGGACCACGTCGACGGCGGGGAAATTCTCCTCGACGGCAAACGCATCGATATTCGCAAGCCCTCCGATTCCATACGCACCGGCGTCGTTCTCGTTCCCGAGGATCGAAAAAAGGACGGACTGTGCACCAAGCTTTCCATCCGCCAGAACATCGCCTTGCCCAATCTGGACCTTTTGTGCAACCGCGCCGGCGTTCTCATTCGCAGCCGGGAACGGAAAATGATCGATGAGACCGTGTCCGAACTCACGGTCAAGCTTGCCAGTCCCGAGATGGACGCAGGCAACCTGTCCGGCGGCAATCAGCAAAAGGTGGTGGTGGGCAAATGGCTGGCCCGCTCAAGCCGGGTGGTCATTTTCGATGAACCGACGCGCGGAATCGATGTCGCCGCCAAAGTGGAGATCTACCACCTGATGAACAATCTCAAGCGTCAAGGCATCGGCGTCCTGTTCGTATCGTCGGAAATGCCCGAGGTGATCGGCATGGCCGATCGCATTTTGGTGGTATGCGAAGGACATATAACCGGCGAGTTCACGGCGGCCGAAGCGACGCAGGAAAAAGTGCTCGAGGCCGCCATGCGTTTCGAGAACAAATCGGAACGAATCCAATCCGCCAAAACCGCGGCGTTGTCCTGAAAGGAGAAACGCGTGAAATTCCGCCATCCTGTCATGAAGCTTTTGGCAATCCGGGGCATGGGGCAGGTAATTACCGTCACTTTCGGCCTGGCCGTCCTCTGCATTGTGTTCAGCATGCTGAGCGAGATGTTCTGGTCGATGCGGAATTTCCACAATCTCACCCGGCAGATTGTCCCCATTCTGCTGGTGGGCATCGGCCAGTCCTATGTGCTCATCACCGCCAACATCGACCTTTCCATCGGCTCGGTCGTGGGAATGAGCTGCATGACTTCCGCCACACTTATGACCCGGGGAGTCAATCCCTGGCTGGCCGCCGCCATCACCATGATCGCCTGCCTCGTCATCGGACTGCTGAACGGCGCGCTGGTCGCGAAATGCAAACTGCCCCCCTTCATCGCAACGCTTGGAACAATGACCATAGCCCGGGGCATTGCCCAAATCGTCAACAACAACTACAACACCGATTCAATCGGAGAAGCGGCGCAAACGTTCCGCGATTTTTTCTACTACGGAAGAATCGGCCTGTACAATCCGGTGTGGATAGCGCTTGTCATCTGGGCCTTCTTCTTCTTCATACTCGGCTGCACCCGAACCGGCAGGCACATCTATGCCGTCGGCTCCAATATCGAAGCCAGCCGCATGTCCGGCGTCAACGTCGACCGCACCACTATCATTGCCTATCTGGTCAGCGCGTTCTGCGCCTGCATGGTTGGACTCATCACGACGGCAACCAGCGGCATGGGAGCCATGGACGCCGGCAACATGTACGAAATGTACGCCGTCGCCGCCTCGGTTATCGGCGGCGTGTCCACCCTGGGCGGACAGGGACTGCTTTTGGGCACGGTCATTGGCGCGGCGATTTGGGGCGTCTTGCAGAACGGCCTCCAGTTCGCGGGTGCGCCGGTTGCAATCCGCAATATCGTCATCGGAGCGATTGTGGTGATATCCGTCCTCATGGACGTGATCATCAGAACCGGCGGATGGAAACGAGGAATCAAAAAATCGACGTGAAGCACGGGTTTGCGTATTTATTGGAGGTTCCGGAATTTTTGAAGAGGAGACGCATTATGAAAAGACTGACAGCGGCAACCGTTCTCATCTGCGTTCTGGGCATGACGCTTTTCGCCTGCCAGGCCCGGGCCGGGCAGAAGAGAGTGTTCCTGGTGACCATGGATCAGATGGATCAGCACTGGGCGAATGTGGACAAGGGCTGCCAAAAAGCGGTCAAGGAACTGGGCGACGCCGGCTTCATCTACAACTGGATGGCGCCGGACATCAAGGATGACGCGAAACAAATCGAGATCATCAACAACGCCGTCGCGGCGGGAGCGGATGCCCTTCTTCTCGCGGCGAATGGCCCGAATGCCGTGACCTCGTCCCTGCGCGAAGCAGAGGACGCGGGCGTCAAGATATTCTATGTGGATTCCCCGGCCGATTTCCCGGCTATCGCCACCTTCGCCACCGACAACAAGGCGGCGGGCAAGACGGCGGGCGAAGAAATGATCAAAACGCTCAAGGCCGCCGGCAAAACATCCGGCACGATAGGCATAGTCAGCGTCAACGCCGCCACTGCTTCGACCGTGGCGCGCGAGGCGGGATTCCGGGAAGCTTTCGAGGGGCAGGGGTACGAACTGCTCGCCACCCAATACGGCGAGGGCGACGTCGCCAAATCCAAAGACATCGCGGCCAACTACATCATCCAGGGCTGTATCGGCATCTTCGGCGCGAATGAAGGCTCCACCACCGGCGTCGGCAACGCCATTCAGGAAGACGGCAACAAGGTGGTCGGCGTGGGATTCGACAACTCCGACTCCATCCGCAATCTGATCAAGGGAGGCGCTCTCCTGTGCGCCATGGTCCAAAACCCCGACGTCATGGGCTACATGGCTGTGAAGGCGGCGGCGGAGGAACTGTCCGGCGGCTACAAAGGCCCCGAACTGGTCGACACCGGCGTCACCGTCATGACAAAGGACAAACTCTAGGCCTGCCTAAAATGCCCTGTAATTGTCATGTTGTCCTCAGCGGAATGTCTTGGGGGAGAAGAACCTTTTTTTAAAAAGGTTTTTTCCCTCGAAACGTCTCGCCGAGGACAACATGACAATTACGGGACACTTCAGACAAACCTAGGATTCGCCCACGGGGCAATCGGCGGCGTGGCGCCAGCCGTCGATTTGGCGGGCGGCGCGCTCGCCAAAGGTGCGGCGCATGCCGTCCTGCCATGCGTGTGAACGCTCCTGTCCAAGTATCTCGCAAATATCGGAACACATGTCGTCGAATATGGCCTGTATCGACTTGCCGTAGAGCGCATTCGTCCGCTCAAGCTCATCCATGCGACTCTCAATCAACACATTGATTCTGGACGATTCGTCGGCCGACAACGTTACCCTCTCATTGATGCTTGTCGTCACCATGCCGCCTATCCGGCCTGCGCCGGATACTTCGGATACAAACACGTTCCGGAAATACAACACCGCCGCGCCGGCGCCTATCACCGCCCCGAACGTCAAAATCAAAACGCCGACAATAACAAGGGAAAGCCTGCGCTTCCACGAACCCCGCATGCGTATAGTATTCATAGTCACAGCCAGTCCAACACGTTCGTGAGCGAGTCCAACGCAAGAAACGGATTCTTCAACTCGTTCCAAGCCGCCGAAGCATATGAAAACACAATCACCGCCGCCGCCGCCGAAGACGCCGTAAACGCCGCAAACAACCCGAATCCGTATTCTTCCGGAACCGGATCGGGAGAAAGGCCCGACACGCTCAGCATAATCGCCTCCGCGTCGTACCACGGCGTTTTCCGTCGGCGGGCAATATCGGCCAGCGCCTTGACGTCGTTCAGGAAATCATCCATCGCACTCTCTCCCTCCATTTCGCGTCCCGGCCCAACCGCTTGAGCCGCCGCTTCGCCCGATGAATGCGGACCGCCGCCGCCGTCCGGCTGCAATCCAAACGCCGGGCTATTTCCTTCAAGCCGATCTTTTCGATGTACATGAAATTCAATATCAGACGATCCGCCTCCGGCAACTCGGAAAGCAGTTCGGAGAGCAACTCGCCCGCCGCCTCCGGATCGCCACGCGGCGGGTTGTCCAATGGGCTGTCGCGCTCCTGATCAAACAGGACGTTCCTTTTTTCCCGATCCTGCGATTTCCAGTATCGGTATCCGGTAATCGTCGCTATCCGGGCAAGCCAGTGGCGGAACGGCGCGTCGCCACGAAATTTCGCCAGATTGAGATACGCCTCAACAAACACTTCATGCGTCAATTCGTCAATGACAGCCGCCTCACGTGAAAACGTCCGCATCTGACGAGCAATCGCGTCGCCGTGCCGATTCACAATCCGGGAATAATTTTCCGTTCGGCCGGCCAGAACATCAGCCACATCCTTACGGTCCGCTTCATCCACATCCGACACTCGAGTGACGCCCCTTTGCGCATTGCCCCTGGGAAAACCCACGCCCCACCATTCCACAATTGTAGGGATTCCGCACGGCTCCTCGCAATACATGGTATCGGGAGCGAGTCAATCCGTCGGCAGATCGAACGGTTTCAACAATTTCGGCACCTCGACTTTTCGCCCGCCCGGCTCGTGAACCAGAACGCTGCCCAGCGTCCAGCCGTCGACCGCATTCACATCGACGCCGGCCCGCTCCAGAGCGGTCGGCTCGAGTGCAAACACCAAATCAAGCGCGTTTTCGCGCGGATCCGCCGCCCATTCGAGAAGGTTGCCGCCGCCCATGTCGATTCCGTAATGGCCAAGCTGGTAATGATACGCTATCCGATCCCGGTGCGCGCCCATTATCCGGCCAAAAGACGACTCGGCGTCGAGCGCGGCCGTGGACGGCCCGTCCGGGAACGAAGCCCGCGGCAAAGCGAAAACAAGATGCCCGTCCTGGAAAATGCCTTTGGGAAGTTTCTCCGCATCCAGTCCGGCGGCAATGAACGGCTCGGCGGGGATGCGCAGAGCCGCGTCGTATTCCGTTCCGCTTTCCGGGAATGAACGCCAGACGAATTCGGCGCTCCCGTCCGGCGCGACAAGCACCCACTCCGAGTCGTTCGCAAGAGCGGGGCGCTCGGACAAATGCGTCAGCATGCCGGCAAACGTTCGCTTGCCGAATCGGACGACAAGATCGGTCGACTCCAACATGCGCCGGGCAAAAGCCGGCGGGTGAAAGGCAAGCACAACCACGACGGCAAGAATAATCGCCATGATGAAAAATCGTTGTTTATTCACTGCGGTGTTCCTCTCGCATAAGAGATAATGGCCAATTGCTATGGCTTGAACCGCTTCAGGCGCAGAGCGTTCGTCAGCACCGACACGGAACTGAGCGACATCGCCGCCGCCGCCAGCATCGGATTCAGAAGCGGGCCGCCGAACACATGCAGCACGCCCGCCGCCACCGGAATCCCCAGCGTATTGTAGATAAACGCCCAAAACAGGTTTTCCCGGATATTGCGAATCGTCGCCTTGCTCAAGCGAATGGCGCCGGGCACGTCCATCAGATCGGAATGCATCAGCACAATGTCCGCCGATTCCATCGCGACGTCGGTTCCCGAACCGATCGCCATTCCCACGTCCGCCTGCACCAGCGCGGGCGCGTCGTTGATTCCGTCGCCGACCATGGCGACGATTTTTCCCGTGTCCTGAAGCTTTTTCACTTCGCCCGACTTGTCCTGCGGCAACACTTCGGCGAACACCCGATCAATTCCAACCTGTTTGGCAATGGCCGCCGCCGTACGCGGGTTGTCGCCGGTCAGCATCGCCACCTCAAGCCCGAGCGCATGCATGGCGCCAATCGCCTCGGCGCTGCTCTTCTTCACCACATCCGCGACCGCCACGAGGCCGAGAGCCTTGCCGTCCACCGCCACGTACATGGCGGTTTTGCCTTCCCCGGCCAAGCGATCCGCCTCCTTGTCCAGCCGCTCCGCGTCGATATTCCGCTCCGCCATCAGCCGGGCGTTGCCGATAAGGGCACGCCGCCCCGCCACCGTCGCCTCGACCCCGCGACCGGGAATGGCGGCGAAGTCCGCGGTTGCAGCAAGCGTCACGCCGTCGGCCATGGCGCGGCGGACAATCGCTTCGCCCAGCGGGTGCTCCGAGTTTTTCTCGAGCGCGGCGGCTGTCGCCAAAAGGCCGCTCTCCGCCGCATTCGCCATGGGGACGATGTCGGTCACCGCCGGTTTGCCCTCTGTAATCGTGCCGGTTTTATCCAGCACGACAACCTGAATGTTGCGCGCGGTCTCCAGCGCTTCGCCGGATTTGACGAGAATGCCGTTCTCCGCTCCCTTGCCGGTGCCGACCATAATCGCCGTCGGCGTCGCGAGGCCAAGTGCGCACGGGCAGGCGATAATCAATACGGAAATGAAAATCGTCAGCGCAAACTGGATGTCGTGCGTTTTCACATACCATGCCGCAGCGGCTCCGACCGCGACAAGGCAAACAATGGGCACAAACACGCCCGACACCACATCGGCCAGCTTGGCGATGGGCGCTTTCGAACTCTGCGCGTCCTCCACCAGCTTGATGATCTGCGCCAGGGCCGTTTCCCTGCCCACTCTTTCCGCCTTGAAGGTGATGCCGCCGTACTTGTTCATCGTGGCGGCGTAGACTTTATCCCCCGCCTTTTTGTCGACCGGCATGCTCTCGCCCGTCAGCATCGACTCGTCAACCGCGGTCGCGCCCTCAAGCACGAGGCCATCGACCGGGATTTTGTCGCCGGGACGAACACGGAGAATGTCGCCCGCTTCGACTTCTTCAATGGGGATTTCCGATTCAATGCCGTTCCTGACGACGATAGCCGTTCGGGGAGCCAGGCCCATCAGCTTTTTGATCGCTTCCGACGTCCGTCCCTTCGAGACCGCCTCGAGCGATTTGCCCAGAAGAATAAGCGTGATGATCACCCCGGCGCTTTCGAAATACAATCCTTCAACCGCGCCAAGATTGCCCCGGGTTATCTGCCATGTTTCGTACAGACTCCATAGTACCGCCGCCGACGTGCCGACCGCGATAAGCGAATCCATGTTCGGCGATCCGGCCAGAAGCGATCGGAACCCGACCGAATAAAAACGCCGTCCCACATATAAAATGGGAAGAACAAGAAGAATCTGCGCCAACGCGAAATTCAATGGGTACCGCATCGGGTCCAACAATTTCGGCACCGGAAACGGAAGCCACCACACCATCGGCGCCATGGCAAGATACAAAAGCGGCAATCCGAACAGGGCGGCGGTGGAGAACTTGTTCCATAATGTGCGGATTTCTTCTTCCTTGCGCTTCCGGTCATCGTCGGCGGCCGAGGCCGTTTCGATATTCAGCACCTGAAAACCGGCCTGTTCAATTGCTTTCTTCATATCCGCGAGGCGGACCTTGTTCGTGTCATACGACACTTTCGCTTTTTCAGTGGCGAAGTTGACGCTCGCTTGCGACACGCCGTCCATGCGGCCGAGAACTTTTTCAATGCGCGCGGCGCACGCGGCGCAACTCATGCCGCCGATGGGAAGAATCGCTTCCGCGTCATTCGTCTCCGCAATCATCCCGAAGCCGGCTTTTTCCACCGCCTCCCGAATGGCGGCCTCGGGCGTCTCTTTCGGGTCATACGCAATCGTCAATTTTTCCGTCGCGAAATTGACGTTGGCCTCCCGAACGCCGGCCAGCTTTCCCGCAACTTTTTCAATGCGTTTCGCGCACGCGGCGCAACTCATGCCGGTGACGGCGAATGTGTCCCGGACAACTCCATCCGGTGTCGAATTTTCAGTTGTCATACGTCAATCCTCCGCGATATTGTTCCTCTTCGTTCTATTTTACCGCGGCCATTTCCGGATGAAATAGTTTTTTACCTGTTTCAGAAAATCATAGCCTATGACAATGTCGCCGGACGCGTTCAGAGAACGATTTTTCTCGCCGACCGGAATCGGATTGCAGCCGCCGCGCTGTTGTTCAAGAACCGACAGCTTGAACGCCTGACCGCAAGCGGAACACGCCATCGCGTCTCCCTTCTGGTTGAACCCCGCCACCCCGCACGCCTGGCAGGCGTTGAAGACGACCCGAACCGTTTTGTCCGGCGCAACAACCGCGAACAACTGCAACGGATACCCTTCCACCGTTGCGGAAAAATACCGCGCCTTGCCCGACAGGCTCTTCACCGGAATAACCACATCCGAATCAATCGCATCGCCCGCGACAACGGCGCCGACCGAAAAAAACGCCGCGAACACTACGGAAAGAACAACCATACGAAACCGATTCAATACCCTGGACATACATTTTCCTTTTCTCGTTTATAACCACGGCGGCGCATCGTCCGCCGCTTCCAAAGACATTGGCAATATATCCGCGTCGATTGCCGGAACATCCCCGGCGCCGTCCGCGTCGCCGACAATAATCCGACTCGCAATCATTCCCATCCAGCAGGTATACGGGAAAACACCACTTTCGGCGGGAGTGAATTCTATAATGTTGTCGCCTGCGGAAAGGCGTTTTTCGAGACCGTAGGCGGGGATGAATATGCGGTTGTTGCAACCGTTCAGCGCCGCGTTCTCCACATGCATATTCCAGCGCAGCGGTACGCCCGGCACAATCCGTATCGCCTGATACGCCCCCGGCGAAAGTTCCGTCTCGACATATTGCACGCCGTCCGCCATCTCGGCCGCCACCGCTTCGCCGCCGGAATCGAATCCGCCCGCCGCAAATCCCGACAGGCGCAACCCGTTCATGAGCATCCCCGCACCCATGACAAACACAAGAACCGCGCCGACCCGAATCGCGCCGCTCGCAAACCGCCGCCCAAGACAGGCGGCGAGAGCGCCAAGCCCCATCGTCAAGGGCAGCGTGCCGGCCGCAAACGTCAACATCGACAACGCCCCCTGTACCGGACTCCCCGTGGAAAGGGCAAATAACTGCATGGTCTGAAGCGGTCCGCACGGCATAAGGCCGTTGAGCAAGCCGACGACAAACGGTCCGCGCCGAAGCGGGTTGCTTCCGCTTTTGAACCGGCCCGGAAGGCTTGGGACAAGGCGCGACAACGAAGGAAACAATCCGGTAAGTTTTATTCCCATCAGTATCATGAACACGCCGGCCACAATCTGGACCATGCCCTTCACGCTTCCGGAAAAACCGACAGCCCCGCCAATGCCGCCCGCCACCGAGCCAATGACGGTATACGAAAGAACGCGCCCCGCGCCATACAGAAGGGTGGGCGCGAACGGTTTTCCCGCGCCGGACGCATCCCGCCGCGAAACGCTTTGCGACAAATTGATGCCGCCGCACATGGCGATGCAATGGGCCGACGTCAACAAGCCGACGACAAACACCATTCCGTACCCCATGCCCGTTTCGGCCTCGGGAAAAATATTGAGAAAATCAAGCGCACCATACCGTTCGAGAACGATATACCCGCCAAGCAATGCGAACAACAGTCCCGCCAGGCGAAGCGCTTCGTTCCGCCTTCCCGGTGGATTTTCGGCAATGCCGCCCTGTTTGTAGCCAAGTTTGTCCAGGACCGTTCCGATGGTTTCCAGAGACGTTTTTTCAGGATCATGCGACACGTCCACAATGCCCGCCGCATGATCGGCCCGTATACCGGCAATGCCGGGAAGAGACGCCAATCGCTTCTCGATCCGTTTCTCGCATGACCGGCACACCATGCCGCCCACCCGCAATTTCACTTTTGTCACCGTATCCGGCATATACGCCCCTTATCACACAATGCATGTACAGGGATAGTTAGGTAAAAAGGGAATGTTTACCGTTTTTTTTTGACGTTTTGGAAAATATTTGCTATGGAACGGGTTATATTTATGGTATCTCCACGGGAAAGGATGTATTATGCGGTACAAGGTCGGCGTTGTTTCACCGTCTCGCACCATGACCGAGCAGTTCAAGGAAGAAATCGCAAAACACAATTTGCACAACTTTCTCGTCAGGCAGGCGAGAAGGGACGAAACGCTGGAAAACGCGAAAGAACTCATCGCCGAAGGCGCACGCGTCTTTATCTGCCGGGGTCAACCCGCCCACATCATCCGCAACAGCATGGACGTCCCTGTCGTCGACGTCAGATATACGTTTTACGATTGCTTCAACGCCTACCGCCTGGCAAAAGAACACTGCGACAAAGTCGCGTTCCTCGTCACTTACGAACCCCTGGCCGAAGCGGTCAGGAAATCCCTTTTCCTCATGGAAAAAACGGAACTGATCTACTTCCGCGACATGGACAACACCGACGCCATCCAGGAAAAACTCCTCGATCTGAAACAACGCGGCTTCAAGGCCGTCGTCGCCGGTTTGACGCTTATCGAACGCGTCGAATCGCTTGGACTCAAATGCATCATGACCCAAACCGATCACGATTCGGTCCGCGAAGCCATCAACGAGGCGAATCACCTTCTACGCATAGAAAAAGAACGCGACGAACGCGCACAGGAACTCCAAAGCCGTTACAAAACCATCGTCTCGATATTCGAATGCGTGTCCGACGCGGTCCTCAGCATCGATAAAAAAGGCATAATCACCAATATAAACAACAAGGCAACCCAAATCCTCGGCGATCATGCCATCGGAAGGGCTATCTCGGACGTTCTTCATACCGGCATTTTCGACGAAATCCTTCCCGCCGGATCGCCAATCACCGGGGAAATAATCCAGTTCCATCAACACCCGCTCGTCGTCAACGCCGAACCGATCCGGGTCAACGACGCCATAGACGGCGCCACCGTAACCCTGCAACAACCAAAACACATTCTGGCGGCCGAGCAAAAAATCAGAAGCGTCATGATCGACAAAGGCCACAAATCGCAAAAAAATTTCGACGATATCGTCGGCGCCAGCG
This sequence comes from Planctomycetota bacterium, assembly GCA_036770065.1. Lineage (GTDB taxonomy): Bacteria > Planctomycetota > SZUA-567 > SZUA-567 > SZUA-567 > JAJBSZ01. The sequence goes on along the minus strand of DAIPJX010000010.1, from coordinate 3,319 downwards.
ACACGCTTCAGGAAACGAAGTCTCTGGCGCGAAAATACGCCGCCGCCGACAGCACCCTGTTCATCTTCGGCGAAACCGGAACCGGCAAGGAATTGTTCGCGCAAAGCATTCATAACGCCAGCCGCCGCCGCGACGCCCCCTTCGTCGCCATCAACTGCGCGTCGCTTCCCCTCAATATTCTTGAAAGCGAACTGTTCGGATACGTAAAAGGGGCGTTCACCGGCGCGCGAAGCGAAGGAAAAGCGGGTTTTTTCGAAATGGCGCATCACGGAACCATGTTCCTGGACGAAATCAGCGAGACGCCGCTTGAAGTGCAGTTGAAGCTTCTCCGCATTCTTCAGGAACGGAAAACCATGCGCATCGGCGACGACAAACTCATCCCAATCGACGTGCGCATCGTCACCGCCAGCAACCGCGATCTTCGAGAACTCATTCGCAAGGGACTTTTTCGCGAAGATTTGTATTACCGCATTTGCGTACTGGAACTGCAAATTCCCCCCTTGCGGGAGCGGCCCGGCGACATTCCCGATCTGGTTCGGCATTTTATGCGGCAGAGCACTCCCAGCGTTACCCGAATCGCTCCCGACGCGTTGCGGCTTCTGGTTTCGCAGGAGTGGCCCGGCAATGTCCGGCAACTGCAAAATCTTTTCGAACGCGTCGGCGCCATCTGCGAAGGCAACGCAATCACCCGCGATATGGTGGAAAAAGCACTTGGCGGCGGCGCCGGCGGGGTCAACGCCGCATTTGGCCCTCCCACTGGTATTCCCGTCAGTCCCCAGGGCAGGGCAATCGATTCGATCAAAAATGAGCAGGAACTAATCCGTCAGGTTCTTCTGGAAGTGAAAGGCAACCGCAAACTGGCTGCCAAACGCCTCGGCATCAGCACGACCACGCTGTGGCGGTCCATGAAGCGCATTACGGACAAGGACGAGACGTATTTTGATATGGTGAAATACGGCATGCGGTAATAACGATGAAATCTTGTGCATTCAAGAGAATTGCTTTTCGGTGCAATAAACTGCGGAAAATTGCAAAAAATAAGTATATGTTTCATGATATTGCAAATGGATTTTGTTGTGATTTATTTTTTATCAATACAACTCTATTTAATGCAAATTGTTATATTTAATTCTTTGTATTGGCAAATAAGTTGTTTGATGTTTTCTTGGCGCAAAACTCCCTCACACAGAAGCATCTTCTAGTACGACCAGATTTGCACCAAACACCGCACATAATGAAATAATCACCGATATGATGTGGTCGCCTTTTAAAAATTAAAAGGTGGCGTCTTTGATATTGACTGGTGGAAAACGAAGAGCGAAGACGCCGGTTGTGTTTGTGCGGTTCCCGGCGGCAGAAAATCGTTGGTTGTGTCGAATTGTAACTTTCTATAACTACAGGGGAGAACAGGCGTGGAAAAAGGCGATTATCATCCGTTACCGGATTTGATCCCGCAAGCGTTGCTCGATCAGGTCAAAAAATATGATACCGCGCAGTTATGCGATGGAATGAAAACGCTCGGAATTGAACGGGAAGGCGCCATGGACGCGTCCCTCCTGCCGATAGACGATAAAAAACGCATGATTGGCACCGCATGCACCGTCGATACCGCCAATGGCGACAACTTCCCTATCCATGTCGCCCTCTACCAATGCAAACCGGGTTACGTCATGGTAATCGCAGGAAAAGGATACGACGGTAAAGCGTATCTGGGTGATCTTATCGCGTCCGCCGGTGAAGCCATCGGCCTTGCCGGCATGGTCGTCGACGGCTGTGTCCGCGACAAACCGGGCCTCGCCGCTTTGGAAATGCCGGTTTATGCAAAAGGTCTCATGCAGCGCGGTCCCGGCAAAAAAGATCCGGGCGGCATCAATGTCCCCGTCGTTTGCGCGGGCGTTACCGTCAATCCGGGCGATCTGGTTGTTGGCGACTATGATGGAGTGACGGTCATCCCGCGCGACCGCATCGAGGAAGTGATCACCGAAACCGCCAAGAAGGATGAATATGAGAACAAACGCCGCAAAGTCATCGCCGAATACGCGTGTGCCCGCAAGGAAAACAAACCGTTGCCCGATCTCACGCCGGGTTGGGTGAAGGATATGCTTTAGAATGCACGAGAAAGGAATCACAATGAAGAACCTGCTTCAGGGAGCGTACGATCTGCACATTCATTCCGCGCCGGATGTTTTGCCGCGCAAAATGGATGATTTGGAAATGGCCGACCGCATCGTTCAGGCCGGCATGGCCGGATATGTCATCAAATCGCATTATTTCTGCACCGCCGAACGGGCAACCCTGGTCAACACAATCAAGCCGAAGTGCCACGCCGTCGGCGCCATAACCCTCAACAGTTCGGTGGGCGGCATCAACCCGAACGCGGTGGAAATGGCCGCCCGCGCAGGCTCCCGTCTGGTCTGGTTCCCAACTTGCGATTCCGCGCATGAACGGCAGCACGTATTCGCGGGCGATCCGAACAAGAAGCTCCCCTACTGGGCGCAGATACTGATTACCCTGAAAGAAGACGGCGTTGAAGTCCCAACCGTATCCGTTCTTGACGACAAGGGAAAGTTGACGCGCGAAACGCGGGAAACGCTGGAGGTCATCGCCAAGCATGATCTCATCCTTGCCACATCGCACATTTCCCACGAAGAAACGTTCGCGCTTGTACAAGGGGCGAGCGAAGCCAAGGTCGGGAAAGTTATCATCACGCATGTCGACTTCCCCACCACGTTCTACACAGTTGAAGAACAAAAACGGCTCGCCGCGTATGGCGCGTACATGGAACATTGCTATACGACATTCGCCAGCGGCAAGGTGGATTTTTCGGTGACCGCTGAACAGATAAGGGCGTTGGGCGCCGACCGCGTCGTCATCTCGACCGATCTTGGCCAAAAGACCGCCATCTATCCCGATGAAGGCATGTCCGCATTCGCCGAAAAACTGCGCGAGGCCGGAGTATCCGATGCGGATATCCGGAAAATGGCCGTCGACAATCCGACCGCACTGGTGAAAAAAGCGTAATTTTTCCCAAGCGGACCGCACCTTTACAAAAGGAATGAACAGCAATGAAAAAAAAGAAATTACCGCTTGAGCCGACTGTCGCGCTTGTCCTCATCGGGATTATTCTTGTCCTCTGCCTGGAGGGATTTGTGCGGCAAGACATGCCCGCTCTCGCTTTCCGCTTTCCGCTAGCCGTGTTCGGCGTCGTCATTTTGACGGGGATAGCCGAATTCTTTCGTAGCCTTTCCGCCGCGAAGAAGCGGGCCGAAAAAGAGGAAAAGGATGGCGGCAAGAAAGAGATCTTTCAGGAAAAGCTGGG
>DAIPJX010000184.1:0-5002 GCA_036770065.1 Planctomycetota bacterium | reverse complement strand
CATCATATTCAACAAGCTGAAAAAGGAAAATCGCCTATTCGGATAGGCTCTTAGGCCGCCGGCCTGATAATCTGCGGTTGCGAAGTGTCCATTCTCATCTGCTTTCGGCGCTTCAAACCGGGAAGAACGGATTTGACAAACTCGGCTTCCCTGAGCAATAACGGATGGTCCGGGAAAAACCGGGCCGACGCGGTCGCCATAATCTCCGCATGATCGTAATTTTCCTTGTCAAGCGCACGATACACAACCTTGAAATAATGCTGCGTACCAGGGAAAAACTCACGAAACACCTCCGTCCACGCCGGAAAATCGGACAACGGAATCAAACCGCACTGCAAACCGAACGTCATCGCGACCTCATCATACAAGCTGCTGTAATTCTTCTCCATAACCGTCCGCAAACACGAACGGAACGCATCCAGATCATTATTGATGAACGCAAGCGTCATCTCGGCCTTGATGACGTCGTCCCCGCCCGCCACATCGGAACCAAGGCCCGCACCCTTCGTCGCGGCGCGGGAAACATCCTCGAGAAGCGGTTTCGCCCCCTCGGGATCATACAACTCGGGATACTCGTCCTTGTCCAGCTTTTCCAGTCCAAGCACAAGATACAACTGCGGAGCGATGCGGAACCAACTCCAATCCTCATCCGTCAAACCGGGCGTGCGGCGAGTGTGGTTCTTCGGACCCTTCGGGTACGGACCGTCCTCCCGAAGCCGGGCAAGGCCGTCAACCAGGCCCAGATCCGAAACAGCATACCGGCCAAGCAAAAAGTACCGCCCTATAATCATATTGTACGAATCGTCCGCCTTGAAATACCCGCGGCCAAACGCCTCGTCCAACTCCGACTTCATCTCCCGCATCGCCTTCGCTTCCGAATCCGTCAGCCGCTTGTCCGAATCCCGCGTCATGCACATCCTGTCGTACATCACAACCAAGGTACGCAAAACCGGATCGGCAATCCTCCCAAGCTGGCGCTTCGTCATCAACGCATCATACCGGACAAGCTCCCAGGCTCGGGCCGGAGAATCAATCCGGGACAAATACATCGCCCAAAACGAACGGAACGTCATGGCACGGAAAAACTCCTCGGCGTCATCCTTTCGAATCCAGTCAAGCATGAGCGCCTCCATTTCGCCCAGCGCACCCAATGCCTTCGCATGATCCTGCTCCTGCATGTGAAGCTGGGCAATCTCCAGCAAAGTGGAAATGGACGCCTGCGGATTGTCGCGAACCAGATCAAGCTCGCGGCGGCGCATCTGAAGCGATTGATCATACATGCCGACGCGTTCGTACAGACTCCCAAGCTCCTTGATCGATCCGATTTCCGGATCCTCGGCCACCATCTTCTCCATTACCTCGATAGCGGCGGAATACACGTTCTCGTGCCAGTATCCCTGAACCTGAATCATCTTCTCCGCATACTCGGCGTCGTCGTAAATCCGCGCCGAAAGGACAAACGGCGTCCTCGTCTCCTCGTTCGCGAAACGAAGCAGAAGCGGCACCGCGTCCATGGTCATATGGGAAATGCCGCCCTCGCGATCAAACGCGCGATAGGCAAGTTCGACCGCGTCGTTCAGCGTCGACGCGACAAACTGCATGACAGGACCGGTCTGGAGCAAAACAAACCGATACCGGCCGTCGTCGGTCTTCTCCACATAACCGGCGGCGGCGTGTCCGGGAAGCTGCATGACATGACTCAACTTGCCCTGCCGCCTCGTCAACACCTGGAAAAACTCCGCCAAATCGTCGCAGTCGCCAATCAGCCTGCCCACCCAGCGCCGCTCAAGCGACTGGTACACCGTCTGGTGCGTATCGGACAAACCGTAATGACTGCCAATCAAATTCGGCAACTCCGGCATGGGCGAATCGGAACAATAACGGAAAAATTGATGGAAAATAAGCCCCAACTCTCCCGGCGCCGACAACGTGGCGGCGGTCTCGTCAAGCCAGGAATCCTCCGCCCGGCGGCGCCCGGCCTCGTTTTCGATATTGGCGAAATCGGGCATCTTGACGATACCGGACAGAGTAGCCAGCGTGACGGGATCGCCCTGATCGTCCCGTTCAATCACATGCAGCGGGAAATTCCAGCCCGGTTCGCCCGTCGTCGGATCAAAACGGCCGCTCATGTCTTCCGCGATCGCATCGTTCCAGCGCGACGCATCGCCCCTGGCCTTGTCCTCGCCCTTCCGGTAAACGGCGATATTTCCCTTGGTCGCGTGCCAGACCTCGGTCATGTCGGGAACGCCGGCCGGCCGCGTCTTGACCGTTCCCTCATAATGTTCCGCAAGCATAAAGGAATAAACAAACCGCGCGGGAAGCGGCGAAAAAAAGATCGTCTTGCCCGGCTGTTCCACGCGCCAGGTGAAACGGGGAATCGCTTCGCCCGTATCGGGATCCTGATCGTTCGACGCGCCGTTCTGGCCGATATCCATTTCCAGGCGGGCGACGGCGAACAACCGTCGGCCACCCGGGAGAGACGCGGAGAACTCGTCGTACCCGGCCTCCAGCTTGCCAAGCGCATCGCGATACGCGGCCAGTTCCCGTTCACGCGCGGGCGGCATGGGAACAACATACGTCTCCAGATAATTCGCCTCTATCAGACGGCGGCAAAAAGCGCTGTCGAAATAATCGCGCGGATCCGGCTTCTGATACGTTCCCTCGAGAACGGGTTTCAGCGCCTGCCTGAGCTGCTGATTAATGGAACCGTCATTCATGATTCCGTCGTGCAACGCCCTGGCCGCGCGGAGGAATGTCTCCACGACATCGCGGGAAGCGTCATTGGTTCGCATGGACTCAATCGGAACAAGTTCGTTCTCAAAGAAAACAAACCGCTCCGCCGGAACCGCCGGCGCGGACTGGGCAAGCGCGGCGTCGGAACGAATCGCCAATGCCCGCGCCGTCTCCCTGGACGGAATGGACAGAGCGATCGGCGCGCCGGGGCCTTCAAGCAATTCCCAATCGGGATACAGGGAAGGATTGACGCCCGCGGCGCGCATCGATTCCGCGACTGACGCGGCCCAGACCAGCGGCTTGTGGAACAGCATCATCCAGCCGGTTGTAAACGTGTATCCGCCAATGGCAAGGCGAACCGTTTTCTCATACTCGGCCTCGCCCATTTCCATGACGGCGGGCATGCCGCGAAATGTGAATTCCATACGGGCCTTCACCGTGTCGAAATGGAACGCGGCGGGATCGACCAGCACTTCCGGATCGTCAAACGCCATGCGCAACATCGACCAGGCAATACGGGTGCCCGCATAATTGCGCCCGCGACGCACTTCCGACTGAACCCGGCCATACACCTCGGACCGCAACCGCATCAAGTCCTCCGCTTGCGCCGAGGCCTTTTCAATCAACTGAACCGCGAATTCGGCCATGGCCGGATTGGGCGTCATATCGGAAGCGGCCTTGTCCTGAATCGCCTCCGCGGGATCGGGCTCGTCTTCCGAACGGGACAGAACCGCCCTGGCCGCGTTTTCCGCCCTGGCAACCATTTCGTCGAGACGCGACAACTGCCAGAGCGAATCCCTGTATTGCGCTTCGCCCTGCTCCGGCAAGGGACGGGAAATATCCGCGTGCGTCAGTCCCTTCAGCCGCGCCTTGAGCGCGCGATACCGGGGGAGCGCCGTCGCTTGCTGCGCGTTCGCCTCCTGTCCTATGCGGGACAGTTCGCCGCGAATATCGTCAGACAACCGTTTTGCCTGTTCGGAGGAAAAAGCGGCCAGCTCGGCCCGGAAAGGCGCGCGCGCGTTGTTCGAAAATCCCGGCGCAAGCAATTCGTCAATCCGCGTCGCAAGCGAAAGCGACGCTTCCGGCGACGACGTTCCGGCCCGGCGCCGGAGATACGCAAGAGCGCCCGTCCGGACGGTCTGTTCCATCGCCCCGGCAAGCGCCCGATCCGGTTCGTTCGCCGCTTCCGCCTGAAGCGCGGCCATATCGTCCGCTTCGGCTTTGGCGAAACGATCCGCATACTCAAGAAACGCTTCCTCACGCTCCCGATGCGCCGCCGCAGCCGCGCGTTCGGGGGCGGCGGGCGAAAGCGGCGGCGCAAACCAGCCGGTGTTTTCGCCAAGCAACCCATAGACGCGGCCAACAGTATAAAAGTCTTCGCCCCTATCCAGCGCCTCATCGGCGTCACGGGCGGAAGCGGCGGCGGCGGCAATCTCGCCACGCCCGGACGCGGTGTCGGCCCACGACAAAAGACTGCGCGCTTCCCGTATGGCGGCGCGACTGCGGAACTCGCCGTATCCAAAATACCCGGCAAGGCCAAGAGCAAAAAGCAACGCCATATACATCCCGGTGCGGCGGCGCGGTTTGGCCCGGGCATCGGCATGCCATCCCTGCTCGCCGGATTGCGGTTCCGGCTGCGACGCGGAGAGGGGCGGTTTGTCCGCCGGGACAGGTTCGGGCGCTTTATCCTCATCGCTTATCGCCGTCTCTTCCATCGACGCCGACGGTTGTTCCGATTTCGGACGGGGCGGCTCGGAAACAGTTTTTCCCGCGAAATCCTTATCGATTATTTCGGTTTTCCGGGAAGAAAAATCAGCGAACGGAGGAGGCGGTTCGGCAGCCCTTCCCAAATCCACCCCCGAAACCGACATCGACGGTTCGTCCAACAACACAAAATTCGCGTCGATCGGAATGTCGACAACCGGCGGGTATGCGCCCGTCGCATATTTTTTGGGAACAGCCGGTTGATTGCGAGCCATCGTCCGCGTGTTGGCGCTTCCTCGCGCCGGCGCCGGTTCTTCGCCGGGAGTGGATATGGTAATAGTGACCCGGTGCACTTTGTGGCAAGCGGGACACGTGAACTTCATATCCGTCCTGTCACCCGGCAATTCCAGCAAAATATCCGTATTGGGACATTTGATTCGCATGTTCCATTTCCCCTGAGTTATCAAGACCGCTCGCGGCGGGTGAAAAGCGAATATATTCTGTTATGGACCTAAACGGTCCATTCTATGAATATCGGTCTGCTGGTGCAATCCTCTTCACCAAG